>JAZRNX010000092.1:0-20325 GCA_045648365.1 Acutalibacteraceae bacterium | reverse complement strand
TTGAATCCAGTGGTTGTCTTCCTAAGACCGCTTGGCCTCCGACTTGTTGTGAAAGAAAAATTTTACCGAAGGAATCTCTTTGAGCTTTTTCTATAAGGTTTTTACCATATTCTTCTGCTCTTAAATCGGCAACACCGTTGGCAAGACCTTTGTTTTCATCCACAGACAATTCTTTAAGTACATCCGACTTATCTGAGCTGTGCCAAATCATTTTATCACTCCGTTTATTTGATAAATCTTATATATAATACTATATTTTACTAAAAATTTCAATAAAAAAATAGCCGCATCCCGTAGAGTGCGGCTGAAATTATAATTAATAAATGGGGAACTTTTCGCAAAGTTCAATAACTTCTTGGGTAATTCGTTCTTTAGTGCCATCAAAATCGGTCATTGTATCATAGATAAAGTCGGCAATTTTTGCCATTTCAGGCTCCTTAAAGCCTCTTGTTGTAACAGCAGGTGTACCAATACGAAGACCGCTTGTAACAAATGGACTATTGGGGTCGTTTGGAATAGTGTTTTTATTTGCGGTAATGTGCACCTCATCGAGTCTGTGCTCGAGCTCTTTACCTGTAATATTGAAATCGGTTAATTTGAGGAGCATAAGATGGTTGTCTGTACCGCCTGAAACTAGCTTAATGCCTTTATCCTGAAGGTTTTTACTGAGAGCGGCAGCATTGATGGCAACCTGTTTTTGATAATCCGTAAATTCATCGGTAAGCGCCTCACCGAAAGCAACTGCCTTAGCAGCAATAATATGCATTAAAGGACCGCCCTGAGTTCCGGGGAAGATGGCTTTATCAATCTTCTGAGCCAAATCTGCAGTACAAAGTATCATACCGCCACGGGGACCGCGTAAGGTTTTATGGGTGGTGGTTGTAACAACGTGTGCATAGGGAACGGGGGATGGGTGAACACCTGCGGCAACAAGACCTGCAATATGCGCCATATCTACCATTAAATATGCTCCAACTTCATCGGCAATTTCTCTAAACTTTTTGAAATCAATTATTCTCGAATATGCACTGGCGCCTGCAACAATTAATTTGGGTTTGCACTCAAGAGCGATGCGTCTGACCTCATCGTAATCAATCATTTCGGTTTCGTCGTTAAGACCGTAGGGAACAACATTAAAATATTTGCCCGAAATATTAACGGGTGAACCGTGAGAAAGGTGACCGCCTTGCTGAAGATTCATACCCATAACCGTATCACCCGGTTCTAAAAGGGCGAAGAAAACGGCAAGATTTGCACTTGCACCGCAATGGGGTTGAACATTGGCGTGTTCTGCGCCAAAGAGCTTTTTGGCTCTTTCACGGGCAATTTCCTCAACTATATCAACGCATTGGCAACCGCCGTAATATCTTTTTGACGGGTAACCTTCTGCATATTTGTTGGTAAGCACTCCGCCTGCGGCGAGTAATACTGCCTTTGAGACAATATTTTCAGAAGCAATAAGTTCAATATTATGGCGTTGACGGGCAAGTTCTTTATCACAAGCCGTAGCAACCTCACTGTCAAAACTGCTTAATTCTTCGAAAAAATTCATAAATTTACTCCTCGAATATATTTTAATATAATATAACACTTTAAACTGTTAAAGTCAACATAAAAATAAGGAGGATAAAAATATCCGCCTTATTTTATAAACCGCTTAAATTATATGTATTTGTGCTAACTGCTGTTCGGTTCCGTCTTTCTTAATTTTATACATTTTATGATGAATGCCATCTGCTGCAGCTTTATAATAAATGAAATTATTAGTTACAGTAAAATGTAAATCACTGGCTATATGTTCAACGGTATCAAATTTTGTGTAGTTAGCGTCGGCAAGTCCGATTTTAAAAATTCCACCGCCGTTAGCATATATTACGCCATTGGATATATTAAATGCCCTGATATATCCATCCGAGAAAACCAAACCGTCCTCTGTTCCGTCAGTGCGTACTCTATGAATCGCAAAATTAAAATCAGTGTAATATACCCAACCATCATATATACTGAATTTTCGTGCTTTATTTTCAGTAAGTTGAATTTTTTCGGCTGTGCCAATATGTTTTTTACACAAATTTCCATAAAGATTGGAAGAATTATAAGAATCAAGATAATATATCCAATCACCATCAACATATGGCATATAATAATTTTCGTCCTTATACACCGTAGATTGACCTGTTTCTAAATTCATAACTCCCAAATAACCATTAGTGTCAGTATAGAATAAATTTCTATCACGAATATAAATAGAAGTAACTGAATAGGTGGTCCATAATTTTGTTCTCTCGCTGCCATCAATCCTTATTTTAGCTACATCATAAAAGGTAAAGCCTGGCATACTTTTAAAATCCGTGCTTTTACATTTATAGAAAATCCAGTCACCAACAACATTTATATATGCGCATTCGGTATCGTCACCTATACGCTGATTACAAGTACCATCCTCATTCATTTTGTATAAGGCATTGTTATCAGAAAATTGGAATAAAAAATCCAATTATCCTTATACGCAATTCTGCCCTGTGAATTAATTATATTACTATAAGAATTTCCCTCTCCTAAGGGCAACAAATCTTCTTTAGATTCCTTGGGTACTTCTGTTTCCGAAGAAGTTACGGTTTGATAAGAAGTGGTTGTTTGTGATGATGTTTTTGTTTCTGAAGAGGTTTCTATTTTTGATGAGGGTTCCTCTTTTGAAGGGGTTTCTTCACTGATTGATTCATAGCTAATATCACTTTCGTTAAAGTCTGATGTATAGCTCAAATAGTTCTCAGACGGTTTTGAACAAGAAGAAAAAACCAATAACAGACAAACAACTAAAAATAAAGCAATAAATTTTCTCATTATCTCACCTCAAAAGTAGATTTCTTTCCTACTATATTCATAATACCACAACAATTTTTTTCGGTCAATTAGCGGGGAAACAGAAAAACAGTATATCGATTTGTATATTAAATAGAAATTCTGAATATTTTTATGCAAAAACTTGCAAAATATGCAATTATATAGTATAATTAATCTGTATATTTGCGAAAGTTGGTGCCCTATGACAAGAAAGCAAGCCAGAGAAGAAACTTTTATTCTCATTTTCGAAAAAGAATTTAATGATGAATCGGTAGAAACCATACTCGAAATTAACGAACAGGTTCGCGATATTGTTGCCGATGATTATATGAAAGATACCTTTTGCGGCGTTTTTGAGCGCCTTTCGGAAATCGATGAATGTATTTCCCTGAATGCAAAGGGTTGGAGCATAAAGCGTATTTCAAAGGTTGCTCTTGCAGTTTTGCGTCTTGCTATCTACGAGATGAAATTCGTTGATAGTATACCTGTTTCCGTTTCCATAAACGAGGCAGTAGAATTATGCAAAAAATATGCTACCAAAGATGACTCGGCATTTGTAAACGGAATTCTTGCTACGGTCTCGAAAGCCGATGAATAACAATGTTTTAACTGTTAGGCAGTTAAACCTCTATGTTAAGTCACTTCTCGAGAGTGATTCCCGCCTGGTTTATACTGCGGTAACGGGTGAAATTTCTAATTTTAAAAATCATTATTCCAGTGGCCATTGGTATTTCACCCTTAAGGACAAAGACGCGTCTATAAAAGCGGTAATGTTCAAAGGCAGCGCCTGGCGTGTCAATTTTACACCAAGTGATGGTATGCTTGTCACAGCGAGGGGAAGGGTTTCTCTTTACGAAAAGGAAGGCCAATATCAGTTCTACGCTGAGGAAATGTATGAAGCGGGGGAAGGCGACCTTGCCCTCCAATTTAAAATGATAAAGGAAAAACTTGAAAAAGAGGGGCTTTTTGATATAGAGAGCAAACGCCCACTTCCAAAGTTTCCTAGAAAAATTGCCGTTATTACTTCGGATACAGGTGCGGCTGTTCAGGATATGATAAATATTCTCGATAGAAGATATCCCGTTTGTGAGATAGTTATGTGTCCTGTGTCGGTACAAGGTGAAAACGCTGTACCCGATATGCTTAAAACTCTTGACAGAGTTTATGAGCTTTCGGATATTGATACGATTATAATCGGGCGCGGCGGCGGCTCTGCCGAAGATTTAAATGCTTTTAACAGCGAAGCACTTGCAAGAAAGATTTATGAGTCACCCATACCCGTAATTTCAGCGGTTGGTCATGAAACCGATTTTACAATTTGTGATTTCGTTGCTGATAAACGGGCCGCAACTCCTTCGGAAGCGGCAGAACTTGCAGTACCCGATATTTTGAAACTCAAAGCAGATTTAGAAAAAATTGAAAATACGATGAAAAACGCATTTTTATCCAAATATGAAATTGCCGCTTTGAAACTTTCGGGATTAATGTCTGTAAGAGCATTTACAAATCCTAAAACCTTGATTGAAAGCAAAATGCAAACTCTTGATAGTTTATGCGATAAAAATAGAACCCTCATAAATAAAATTTTTGAAACTAAAGCCAATGATTTTTCCCTTAACGTTACAAAACTTGATGGGCTAAACCCCTTAAAAATTATGGCGAGGGGTTTTGGGGTTGCCGAAAAAGAAGGTAAGATTATTAAAAGCGTTGATAATATCGGCAAAGGCGATGAAATATCTATTAAACTTTCCGATGGCTCTGCTTTGTGTACTGTTAACGAAATATCGAAAGGATAGATTAACTTGAAAGAAAATTTAACCTTTGAAGAATGTATAAAAAAACTCGAAATTATTGCCGAAAAACTTGAAAGCGGCGAAACCTCTTTAGAAGAATCTATTTCTCTTTACGAAGAGGGAATGAAACTTTCAAAGGAATGTTCTAAAATACTCGGTCAGGCACAACAGAAGATTATCACCTTAACCGAGGCAGAGGGAAAAAGTGATGATTGATAAGATTTTCAGTGAATATCAAGGAAAAATCGATGCCCGACTCGATATATTGCTAAATGAAAGCGATAGGCAATATGATGAGGTTGTAAGGGCGGCAAGATATAGCTTATTGTCCTCGGGCAAAAGAATAAGACCTATTCTCTTGCTTGAATTTTATAAACTTTGCGGCGGCAATGATGATTGCGCATATAATTTCGCCTGCGCTCTTGAAATGATTCATACCTATTCGCTTATTCACGATGATTTGCCTTGTATGGATAATGATGACTTTCGCAGAGGCAAACCTTCTTGCCATAAGCAATTCGGGGAAACTATAGCGCTTTTAGCGGGCGACGCGCTTTTAACTGAAGCATTTGGTGCTGCTTCAAGAACTATGGGAATTCCCGCAGAAAGAATTGTTGAGGCAATGACAGTTTTATCCGCAAATGCGGGTATTAACGGTATGATAGGTGGTCAGGTAATAGACCTTATAAATACCGATGAAATTACCGCTGATGATACCGTGGCTATGTATAAACTCAAAACAGGTGCTCTTATAAATTCTGCAACCGTTTGCGGTGCTATTCTGGCGGGTGCCGATAATGAGATGAAGAAGGCGGCTGCGGTTTATGCAGAAAAACTGGGTCTTGCTTTCCAGATAATTGATGATATTCTTGACGCCGAGGGTGACGAGGCAACACTTGGCAAACCCGTTGGTAGTGACAGTAAGAACGATAAGAAAACTCTCGTGGCAAGATTCGGCGTAGAAAAATGTCGCGAATTTGCTGATACATTAACGAGGGAAGCAGTAGAAACTCTTAACGCTTTCTCTGGTGATAAAGCAAATCTCATTGCAATTACTGAGTTCTTGCTTTTAAGGAAGTATTAAAGGAATGATATTCTTTGGAATATAATTTATTAAGTAAAATTAAAGGGCCACAGGATGTAAAATCGTTAAACACCAATGATTTGCCCCGCCTTTGTGAAGAAATCAGAGATATTATAATTGATACTGTTTCTAAAAATGGTGGACATCTGGCTTCAAATCTTGGCGCTGTTGAACTTACAGTAGCACTTCACCGCGTATTTTCAACACCTGAAGATGCTATTATTTTTGATGTAGGTCATCAGTGTTACACACATAAGTTGCTTACTGGCAGATATGATAGATTTGGTACCATCCGTCAAAAAGGCGGACTTTCGGGGTTTATGCGGCCAGATGAAAGCGTACATGACGCCTTTGTTACGGGACATAGCAGTAATTCTATTTCTGCCGCTTATGGTATTTACAAAGCAAAAGCTATTAGCGGTCAAAAGGGGACTGCCGTTGCCGTAATCGGTGACGGTGCGATGACGGGCGGTATGGCCTATGAAGCACTTAATAATGCAGGGGATGAAAACAGTAATTTTATTGTTGTGCTTAATGATAATAAAATGTCTATTTCCCGTAATGTCGGCGCTATGGCCAGAGCGTTCAGCAAATTAAGAAATAGACCTAAGTATCACAGTTTCAAATTTGCAATTAATAAAATTCTTGTTAAAATACCGATTGTTGGCAGACCAATTTATAATCTCCTTTTCCACATTAAAGAGATTATAAAGGGCGCGGTTTACCGTAACAATATTTTTGCTGGTTTAGGTTTTAACTATTTAGGGCCAGTTGATGGTCACGATATTCAGCATATTGAGGAACTTCTAAAAATTGCTAAAGGTTATAATAGACCTTGTCTTGTCCATGTGGTTACTACAAAGGGCAAAGGTTATGCTTATGCTGAGAATAAACCTAAAAATTATCACGGTGTTTCACCTTTTGATATTGTTAACGGTGCGGAATTAAGCGGCAAAAGAGATTTTTCTGCGGTTGCAGGTGAGTCGCTTTGCAAACTTGCCGAAAAGAATAAAAATGTATGCGCTATAACTGCGGCTATGACTACGGGAACGGGTTTATCTGATTTTGCTAAAAAATACCCCGATAGATTTTTTGATGTGGGCATTGCCGAACAACACGCAGTTACTTTTGCTGCGGGTCTTTCTAAGGGTGGCACTGTTCCGTTTTTCGCAGTTTATTCAAGTTTCTTACAGAGAGGTTACGACCAAGTTATCCACGATGCTGCAATCGCCAATTTACCCGTTAAACTTTTAGTTGATAGAGCAGGTATTGTGGGGGAAGATGGTGAAAGCCATCAGGGCGTATTTGATGTGGCGTTTTTAACCGCTGTCCCAAATGTGAACATTTATTCCCCTTGCTATTATAGGGAGCTTGAAAATCTTATTGAGGAAACATCAGGGGATAACGAACTTTGCGTTATAAGATATCCCAGAGGTTGCGAAAACAATAATTTCGAGGGTGAAATTTCTGGTGACTATACTAAAGTTTCAAACGGTAGCAAAAAGGCGATTGTAACCTACGGAAGAATATTTTCTAATGCGGTAGAGGCCGCAAAGCAGAAAAATGATATTGATATTATTAAACTTAATAAAATTTTCCCTATAAGTGAAGATGTTATCGATTTGCTTAGGGAATATAATGAAATCCATTTCTTTGAGGAGGGTGTAAAAAGCGGAGGTATCGGTGAGCATATAGGTTGTCGTCTGAGTGAAATCGGCTTTGCTGAAAAATATTCGGTACACGCCATAGAGGGCGGTTTTGTTGCGGCTGATGATGTTTCTTCAGCTCTTAAAACCTATAGCCTTGATACCGATTCAATGATTTCCGCTTTTAATTAAATATGGCAGAAAAACAACGGCTTGACTGCGCCTTAGTTTCTCTCGGTTACACCGAATCAAGAGAAAAGGCGAAGGCGCTGATAATGTCAGGCATAGTATATGTAAACAATCAAAAATGTGATAAAGCAGGGGATACTGTAAAGCCCGATGATGTTGTTGAGGTAAGAGGTGCCACACTTAAATATGTTAGCCGTGGCGGACTTAAGCTTGAAAAGGCAATGACGGCTTTTTCCCTCCAATTAGGTGACTGTATTTGTGCAGATATCGGCGCTTCAACAGGCGGTTTTACTGATTGTATGCTTCAAAACGGCGCTAAGAAGGTTTATGCTATTGATGTAGGTTACGGTCAACTTGCTTGGAAACTTCGAACCGATCCGCGCGTTATAAATCTTGAACGAACTAATTTCAGATATGTTACCAAAGAACAAATTCCCGAAGAACTTGATTTTGCTTCGGTGGATGTTTCATTTATTTCTCTTTCCTTGATAATTCCCGTTATGAGTACTCTTTTGAAAAAATCAGGCAGAGCAGTTTGCCTAATTAAACCACAATTTGAAGCGGGAAGAGAAAATGTTGGCAAGAAGGGCGTTGTTAGAGAAAAAAGCGTTCATATCGCTGTTATCGAAAAGATAATAAATCTAGTAAAAGAAAATGATTTTACCCTTCTGGGACTTGATTTTTCACCTGTTAAGGGTCCCGAAGGAAATATTGAATACCTTTGCTATATTGAAAAAGGTTACAATGAAGAAAATAATATCGCAGTTTCCGCTGAAAGCATTGTTGATGCTTCTTATGCGGCGCTCGGTTAGAAAGGAGTTTATATGACCATTGGCGTAATACCAAATTTAGATAAGCGTGGCGCTTCCGAAACGGTTGAAAAACTGGGCGCTTATTTTAAAGAAGAAGGCATAAAGGCATATTTGCCCGATAATATCTGTTGTTCCAATTTTGAGCATCTTCCCATAGATGAACTTTATAAAACCGTTGATTTTATCGTTACCATCGGTGGTGACGGTACTATAATGAGATATGCCAAAAATGCCGCAGAGCATAATAAACCCATCTTGGGAATAAATGCAGGTAGAATGGGCTATCTTGCGGATTTAGAGCAGAATGAATATAAACTCTTATCCAAACTAAAAAACGGGGAATATACCACCGAAAGCAGAATGCTTCTAGATGTTAAGGTTTGTGAAAATGACAAGGTTATCGGTGAATATACGGCAATAAACGATACGGTTATTACAAGCGGATTTATTTCACGAATTATTGATATTTCTGCCTTTGTTGACGGTGATAAAATCGGTTATCATGCGGACGGTTTAATCGTTTCTACTTCGACGGGCTCAACGGCATATTCAATGTCAGCTGGCGGTCCTATAATTGACCCTATAACCGAGTGTATTGCTTTAACACCGATTTGTTCACACTCTCTTTCTGCGAAACCCATCATATTAAATGCTAATCGCAGTATTAAATTAAAGGCATTTTCGAAAAAACGAGCAGAAATTTATCTTTCGGTTGATGGCAGAAAGGTTGCTAATATTAAACCTTATACTGAAATTTATATAACCCGTTCCGAAAAAACGGTTAATCTTATCAAACTTAACAATCGCTCGTTCTATAAAACGCTCTCGGCAAAATTTTCTGATTTAAGGAGTAGCAACTGATGAAGAATAAAAGACAGGAGAAAATCCTCGAAATTATTAAAAACAATATTGTTTTAACCCAAGAGGATATACAAAATGACCTCACTAAAATGGGCTTTACCGTAACACAGTCCACAGTTTCAAGGGATATTAAGGAATTAAAACTTATTAAGGGGCATGATAGTGAAGGCAACTATCGTTACATAAGTGCCGCAAAGAGTGGTCACAGTAAGTCCCTTTCTCATTACTATGAAATGTTTAAATCCTCTGCAGTAAGTGTAGATTGTGCAGTTAATGATATAGTTATACGCTGCCATAACGGTATGGCCTCAGGCGCTTGTGTTGCGGTTGACGCTATTTTTGGCGATAGATTTTTAGGTACTATTGCAGGTGATGATACGATATTTATTGTTACCCGCAGTGTTGATGACGCAATAGAGTTAACCGAAGAAATTAAAAAAATGATTTAACGGCGGGATAGAAATGCTAAAATCTTTGCATATAGAAAACATTGCCGTTATTGAGAAAACCGATATAGATTTGTCTCTTGGATTTAATACGCTTACAGGAGAAACAGGTGCGGGTAAATCTATTGTTATTGATTCTATCAATGCGGTACTAGGGGAGCGTACCTCAAAAGATTTAATCAGAAACGGATGCGATAAGGCAAATGTTTCTGCGCTTTTTTGTGACCTTTCCGATATGGCCATATCTGCGCTTCAAGAAAATGGGTACGATGTAGACGAAGAGGGAAATCTTTTAATAATGCGCACTTTAAGTGTGAACGGTAACGGCGTTATTAAAATTAACGGTATTTCTGCCACTGCATCGGTGCTTAAAATTATTGGAAAGTATCTTGTGAATATCCACGGACAACACGATAATCAAAGTTTACTTAATCCCGATTTTCATTATCTTTATGTGGATAAACTTGCAGAAAATCAAAATATTTTGGGTGAATATTATGAGGAATTCAAACACCTCAATATGATTCGCAAAGAATTAAATTCTGCAAATATGGATGAGGATGAAAAGGTTCGCCGTAAATCCCTTTTAGAGTTTCAAATTGATGAACTTATTAATGCAGATATTAAAATAGGCGAGGTTAACATTCTAAAAGAACAACTTAGAATAGCCGATAATTATTCTAAAGTTATGTCGGTTTTGAACGGCGCTCACTCAGCTTTAACTGGTACTGATGATACTGACGGTGCAGTTTCAGTTATTAATAATGTAAAATCAGATATAGCTTCTTTGAATTTAAAAGATTTTGAGTCTTCGACTCAAAAACTGGAGGAAACCGCATTAGCTCTTGAAGAAATAACGACAGAAATCAGAAAATATATTAATAATTCATGTCTTGGTGAATTAGATAGTGATAAAATTGGTGAACGCCTTGACATATTACATAGGTTAATGATAAAATACGGTAATAGCGAAGAGCAGATGCTTGAGTTTTTGAGTAAAGCGCAAGAAGAACTTAAGGATATTGAACTTTCGGACGAGAAAGTTTTATATCTTTCGGAAGAGCTTGATAAATCAACAGAGCGTTTAATTGATTTAGGTGATAAACTTACCGAAACGCGTGTTGCCGCCGCCGAAAAATTCTCAAAAGCGGTAACAGATGTGCTTTTATATCTCAATATGCCCGATGTTCAATTTTCGGTTAAATGTGAAAAGGGAAGATATACAAAACTGGGTTGCGACCTTGTTGAGTTTATGATAAAAACCAATGCGGGTGAAACCGAAAAGCCTTTGCATAAAATCGCTTCAGGCGGCGAACTTTCAAGAGTTATGCTTGCTATTAAGAGCGTACTCGCCGAAAAAGATGATGTGGATACCCTTATTTTTGATGAAATTGATAGCGGTATCAGCGGTCGAGCCGCAGATAAGGTTGGCATACAACTTAAAAATGTTTCAAAAAACCGTCAGGTAATTTGTGTAACCCATTTAGCGCAAATTGCCGCATTTGGCGATAGCCATTTTCTTATTGAAAAAACAGTGGATAACGGTAGAACCTATACTGCAGTTTCTCTGCTTTCGGGCGATAGCAGAATTGAGGAAATTGCCCGTATTATGTCGGGTACCGATATGACTGATAATTTATATAATTCCGCTAAGGAATTGCTTGATAGGAGTAGTATTTATGAAAATTTATGATGAACTTGTAGCCCGTGGACTTATTGCACAGGTTACTGATGAAAAGGAAATCCGTGAGCTTGTTAATAGTGGTAAAGCAACATTTTATATAGGTTTTGACCCTACAGCTGACAGTTTGCATGTTGGTCATTTTATGGCCCTTTGCCTTATGAAGAGATTGCAGATGGCAGGCAATAAACCCATCGCTCTTATCGGTGGCGGAACAGGTTATATCGGAGACCCCTCTGGAAGAACCGATATGCGTTCTATGATGACTCCCGAAACGATTCAGCATAACTGTGATTGTTTCAAAAAGCAGATGAGCCGTTTTATTGAATTCGGTGAAGGCAAGGCACAGATGGTAAACAATGCTGATTGGCTTTTGGACCTTAACTATATTGATATGCTTCGCGATGTAGGTGCTTGTTTCTCGGTTAACAATATGCTGCGCGCTCGTTGTTATGAACAGCGTATGGAAAAAGGTCTTTCCTTCCTTGAATTCAACTATATGATTATGCAGAGTTATGACTTCTATCATCTTTATAAGAATTACGGTTGTAATATGCAGTTCGGCGGTGATGACCAGTGGTCCAATATGCTCGGTGGTACAGAACTAATCCGTAAAAAGCTGGGTAAAGACGCACACGCTATGACCATAACACTTCTTCTAAATTCTGAAGGCAAGAAAATGGGCAAAACCGTTGGCGGTGCAGTATGGCTTGACCCCGAAAAAACTTCACCTTATGAATTCTATCAGTATTGGCGAAATGTGGCCGATGCCGATGTTCTTAAATGCATTAGAATGCTTACCTTCTTACCTCTTGAGGAAATCGACGCTATGGATTCTTGGGAAGGCAGTCAGTTAAATACTGCTAAGGAAATCTTAGCTTATGAGCTTACTAAACTTGTTCACGGTGAAGATGAAGCTAACAAAGCGCAGGAAACTTCACGCGCAGTATTTTCGGGTGTTGGCACCCACTCTAATATGCCTACAGTTAACCTTGCTGAAGAAGATTTTACAGATGGTAAAATAGGTCTTTTATCCATGATGGTTAAGGGTGAACTTGCAACCTCTAACGGTGAGGCAAGACGACTTGTTCAACAGGGCGGCGTAAGTGTTAACGATGAAAAGATTACCGATGCATCTTTCTCTGTAGATAGAGCTACATTTAGTGATGGCGTTATCGTTAAGAAGGGTAAAAAAGTTATCGTTAAATTTGTTGTAGAATAATATGGGTTTATTCAGAAGAAAAAATAAAAATACCGAATTGTTAAATACTTTTGACGGTAGGCAGGTTAAATATGTTACCCGCCGAGAGAAAAATGCGGACGGAACCGTCAGTCATTTAATTGTCGGCAAAAGCGGAAGAATTGCCGTCATAGGTGATGAAATCAGAATTATTTGCGGAGAAATTGATGTTTTCCGCGCAAAAGTTTCAAATTCAAAGTACTTTCTTTTACTGAGCGGTGACGGTGTTACCGTGGAAGGTGAAAATTCGGTTTCAGGAAATTATGATTCGGTGACGGCATATTATACCTACTATAGAAAATGATTAAGGCGGCAGATATCTGCCGCCTTTTTACATAGCAATTATATGATTTGACCGTTAACTATTAGTCTATAGTTGTTTGATTTTAACTGTCTTACAAGTTCTTTTGAATTTTTGATTCTTTTTTTAAAAGCAAGGCCGCTATAACCAATTCCGCCAACGCTATGGGCATCGCCACCTGCTATCATTTTCATACCATTTGATTTTGCAAAATCTACTGCTTTGAGATTTTCTTCAATTGTATTGCAGTGATTACTAACCTCGATAGCATCAAAATATCTGAAATCGGGCTCTTTATCCGGCTCGATAATATAATCGCGTTGCCTAAATGGGTGGGGACACACAGCAAATCCGCCGTTTTTATGAATGAATTTATAAAGCTCTGGCAGTTGCATTGATTTGAATTCGGGATTTGATTTAATGATTTCGGGTCCTAGACCATAGATTAAAATTTCCTTACCTTTACCAAGACCTTCTTCAATTCCGAAAATAACATCAAAATCCAACTGTTCACCAAATGCTTTAGCTCTTAAATAATCTTCCTCGTAGGCAGAAACAAAAGATTCCCACGGTAATTTTCTATCAATACTAGTATTACCTCTAAAAAAGTGATTGGTAAAGACCACACCACTATAGCCATTGTTTTTAGCAGCAACAATGAGTTCTTCTGCGGTGGCAATAGAGCACAAACTGCACCCTTTAGAGTGAAGATGCATTTCATATTTGTACATATATTCGCCTCCCCTTTGTTTTCAACCATTATATTATAACACAATTTTATGCAAAATCAACATTAAAAGAAAAAGCCTTCGCATGAAGGCCTTAAAATTTATAGTGTAGCTAACATAACTGCTTTAATCGTATGCATACGGTTTTCTGCTTCGTCAAAAACAATGGATTTTTCACTTTCAAATACTTCGTCGGTAACTTCCATACAGTCAATGCCGAATTTTTCAAAAATATTTTTTCCTATGGTTGTTTTTAAATCGTGAAATGCGGGAAGGCAGTGCATAAATTTACAGTTTTCCGCCGCTTTGTTAAGTAAATCCATATTGACTTGATATGGTGAAAGTTCGCGAATTCGCTCTTCCCATACGCTATCAGGCTCACCCATAGAAACCCAAACATCTGTATAAATAACATTAGCAATTTTAACGGCTTCATCGGGATTTTCAATAAACTCAAGTTTTGCGCCTGTTTCTTTTGCAATTTCTTCGCACTGTTTTATAAGGTCAGCATCTGGGAAATATTTTTTGGGTGCACAGGCCACAAAATGCATACCCATTTTTGCGCAACCCACCATTAATGAATTTCCCATATTATAACGGGCATCACCCATATATACAAGTTTAATATTATTAAGAGTACCGAAATGCTCTTTTATTGTTAAAAAATCCGCAAGAATTTGGGTGGGGTGAAATTCGTTTGTCAATCCATTCCATACGGGAACACCCGCATACTTTGCCAATTCCTCAACTATCTCTTGACCGAAACCTCTATATTCAATTCCATCAAACATTCTGCCAAGAACTCTGGCAGTATCGGCAATGCTTTCTTTTTTGCCGATTTGTGAGCCTGTTGGGTCAAGGTATACGGGATGGATACCAAGGTCTGCAGCGGCAACTTCAAAAGCACAGCGAGTTCTGGTGCTGGTTTTTTCAAAAATCAAAGCCACACTTTTATTATTGAATTTCCTTTGGGATTCACCTGACTTTTTTTGTTTTTTTAATTTAGCGGATAAATCTATCAGATATTCAATTTCTTCGGTGGTGAAATCAAGAAGTTTTAAGAAACTTTTGCCTTTTAGATTAACCATTATTTTCATTCCTTTCCTCTATGACTGCCTTAATTGTAATGAGGGCTTCTTCCAATAATTCCATGGGTATATTAAGGGCGGGGAGAAGGCGGATTTTATCTTTTGCAGTTAAACAAAGTACGCCTTTTTCGATACATTCCTTAACTATTTCGGAAGCATTCCCAGTTGGTTTAATGCCTATCATGAGCCCCAAACCTGTTACACTCTCTACACCTTTAACATTTTTAAAGAAATCAAATATAAATTTGCTTTTCTTTTTCACATTCTGTAGTAAGGCATCATCAATTCTATTAATAATATTGTATGCCGCGGCACAACACACGGGATTTCCGCCATAGGTAGAGCCGTGGTCACCAAATCCCAAAACATTTTGAACTTTTTCACTCATTAGTACGGCGCCTATGGGCAGTCCGCCGCCAAGGCCTTTTGCGGTAGAAACAATATCAGGAGTAATGTTGTAATTAATATAGGCATACAGTTCTCCTGTTCTTCCGTTGCCGGTCTGAACTTCATCAATTATAAGTAAAATATCTTTTTCTTTGGCAAGGCAGGCCACTTGATTAATATATTTGGGACTTAGTGGTATAACTCCACCTTCACCTTGAACACACTCAAGCATAATAGCGGCACATTTATTCTCTGCAAGTATTACTTTAAGAGTTTCAATATCTTCTGCAGGGGTATGAATAAAACCAGGGGTCAGAGGATTAAATAGCTTGTGGTAATGCTCTTGTCCTGTGGCGGCAAGTGTTGTAAGGGTGCGTCCGTGAAAACTATTTTCTATGGTAATAATATTGTAATATTCTGCACCTTTTTTATCCGTAGCATATTTTCTTGCAATTTTTATTGCACACTCATTGGCTTCTGCACCTGAATTTGCAAAGAAGACCTTGCTCATACCGGTTTTTTTGCATAGTAATTCGGCAAGTTTTGCACAGGGCTCTGTGTAGAATAGGTTTGAGGTATGCTGAAGTTTAAGTAGTTGTGAGTTTATAGCGTTTATCCATTCGCTGTCTGCTGTACCAAAAGCGGTAACTCCAATGCCGGAAGTTAAATCTATATAACTCTTCCCATCACCATCAAAAAATAAACTGCCTTCACCCGAAATTAATTCCACATTGAACCGATTATATGTAGCGGCAATATATTGATTATCCAGTTCTTTTATATAACCCATATTAGTCACCAACCACCATTGTTCCTGCACCTTCATCGGTTAGAAGTTCCATAAGAATTGAGTGGGGAACACGACCATCCATAATAGTAACATTTTTTACGCCTTTATGAATCGCTTCAATACAACAATCTACCTTTGGTATCATTCCACCGGAAACAATACCTTCACTGTATAATTGCTTTGCCTCTGAAACAGTAAGATGTGGGATAATAGTTGTAGGGTCATCTTTATCTCTTAAAATACCGTCAATATCGGTCATCATAAATAATTTTTCCGCATTCATTGCACCGGCAATATATGCAGCGGCAGTATCTCCGTTAATGTTATATGTATTACCTTCCTTGTCGCAACCTATAGTCGAAATAACAGGAATGTATCCCTTTTCAAGAAGGTCGGTAACGGGCTCTATATTTACCTTGGTTATTTCACCCACAAAACCAAGTTTTTCATTCTTGGGTTTTGCCTCAATAAGGCAACCATCCATTCCTGAAATGCCCATAGCTTTTCCACCCTTCATTTCAAGAAGGTTGACTAAGGTTTTATTTACTTTACCAGCGAGTACCATTTGGACGATATCGACAGTTTCTTTATCGGTAACCCTTAAACCGTCAACAAACTTAGGTTTTTTGCCAAGTTTGTTCATCAGGTCGCTTATTTCGGGCCCACCGCCGTGAACAAGAACAATTTTAACGCCGATTAGCCATAAAAGAACAATATCTTCCATAACTTGTTGTTTTAATTGCTCGTCAATCATTGCGTTGCCGCCGTATTTTATAACAATAATTTTCCCGTTATAAAGTCGAATGTAGGGAAGGGCTTGAGTTAAAACTTCTGCTCGTTGGGCATTTGAAAATACTAAATTCTGTTCCATAACTAACCTCTTAAGTGCGGTAATCACCGTTAATTTTTACATAGTCATAAGTAAGGTCGCAACCCCAAGCACACGAATCATATTCACCGTCACCGAGGTTAACTAAAATTTCTATCTCTTTTTCAAGTAAAATTTCCTTGGCTTTTTCTTCAGAAAATTCTATACCCGCACCGTTTTTACAAACAGGGATTTCGCCCTTAGCCGATTTAAAAGAAACATCAATTTTATTTACATCTACATCTACATCTGCACCGCTATAGCCTATGGCGCATAGAACTCTACCCCAGTTGGCATCTGCGCCAAACATAGCAGCCTTTAATAAACTTGAACAAATAACGCTTTTAGCAACGGTTTTAGCAACGCCTAAATTTTCTGCACCTGTAACTTTGCATTCAAGAAGCTTTGTCGCGCCCTCACCGTCACCTGCAATCATACGGCAAAGATGAACGGTAACTGTGTTAAGTGCTTCAACGAATATTGCGTAATTATCGTCAAATGTGGTTATTTCTTCATTTTCAGCAAGACCGTTAGCGAGAACGGTTACCATATCATTTGTGGAAGTGTCACCGTCAACGCTTACCATATTAAATGTATTGCTTATGTCGGTGCTGAGTGAGGCAGATAGCATTTGAGGGGAAATGGCAACATCAGTGGTGATAAACACCAGCATAGTGGCCATATTAGGATGAATCATTCCGCTGCCCTTTGCTATACCTCCGATTTTACAAATTTTTCCTCCCAACTTAAACTCAACGGCGATTTGCTTATCGATGGTATCGGTAGTCATTATTGCCTCGGCCGCATAGGTGCTTTTGTCGTAATCCAAGCCGTCGGCAAGTTCCTTCATACCGTTTTTAATCGGCGTGATATCTAGTGGTTGTCCTATAACGCCTGTAGATGCTACTACAACATCAGAAGAATTAATATTTACGGTTTCTGCTAAAATATTGCTCATTTCTTCGGCTATTTCTATGCCGTTAGAGTTGCAGGTGTTAGCGTTACCGCTATTACAAATAATTGCTTGTGCAAAACCATCACTTATATGCTTTTTTGTAACAGTAAGCGGAGCACCTTTAACTAAATTTGTTGTATAAACTGCAGCGGCAGTTGCCTTCACATCACTTACTATTAACGCTAAATCTCTTTTAGTGCGGTTTTTTCTTATTCCGCAGTGGATTCCGTTTGCTTTAAAACCTTTCGCGGCACAAACACCGCCACTAATTAATTTCATATATTGCCTCCGTTAAACATTAAGACCTTTATTTTGGTCTGTTCCCATAATTATGTTCATATTCTGAATGGCGGCACCGCTGGCACCTTTGCCAAGATTATCAAATCTGGATACAAGTATAATTCTATCATCATTTCCATGTACGGTAATTTCCATATCATCCCGTCCCGAAAAAGCATTAGCAGATAAAAATCCGTTTTCTTCTGTGCCATCACAGAATTTAACTAAACCGCTTTGATATGTTGTTTTATAAACGGATTTAATATCATCAATGTTACCGATTAAATCTTTTTTAAATAGAGAAACGGTTACTTCCATACCGCTATAAAAATTTGCAACGATAGGGGAAAAAGCAGGTGCATTTTCAAGACTCGATATTTTAGCCATTTCCTTTAAATGCTTGTGATTTTGTGCAAGTCCGTATTGGCGGGGTGCCAAATATAAGGAACTAATATTTTGGCTTTCATATTCTGCTATCATATTTTTTCCGCCGCCCGAGTATCCTGTGAGAGAAAAACAGGAGAGAAGGGTATCGGGTTTTATTATACCGTTATCAACGAGGGGTTTTATGAGGGCGACAAATCCACTGGCGTGGCATCCAGGATTTGCAATTCTTTTTGAAGTTTTAATTTTTTCTGTACCGATAAGTTCGGGAAAGCCGTATGTCCAACCGTCAGAAGTTCGATGTGCGGTTGAGGTATCGATAATAACTGTATTGCTGTTATTTACTAAGCCTACTGATTCAATTGCCGCTAAATCTGGCAAACACAAAAATACAATATCGGCAGAATTCATAATCTCTGTTTTGGTCTTTATATCTTTTCGAAGTTCATTTGGGATGGTCAGTAGTTCGATATCATTTCGTTTTGATAATCTATCATTAATTCGAAGTCCTGTAGTTCCTGCGCTTCCATCAATAAAAATTTTTGTCATAAGGAATCTCCACATATATAATAATTAAGCATAATTATACACATATATTCATTGTCTGTCAAGAAAAAACCTTATTATTATGCGAAAAATTTTATTTATATGCACAAATATGCAAAAAATAATGCATATTTTGTGTTTTGCTGCATATAAAAATACCTATCGCCATTTTTCACATAAGCGATAGGTAGAAATTAATATGAAAATTTGATTATTGATGCTACTGAATTATCCTTGTGAATAAATGCTAAATACAGGTTTTTACCCTCTGTAATTCGTTTTACATCAAGCGTTTCTTTTTCGAAACAAGGCGACTTAAAGGCGATTTCTATTTCTTTCGGTTCCATGTTTGCTAATTCATCACAAGAAATAAAACCAAAAAACGCTCTAATATATGCCGCATTGTTCATATGGTTGCCAATATCAATATCAGTGGATTTAACAGTATATGTTGCAATTTTCTCCGCATTTGAAAAATCCATATTGAATTTTTCAAACGGTGTATCGCAAACATTATCTTCGGAATGAATAATAGTCGATGGATATACATCTTCTGCCCTTTGTAGTTTTCCTGAATTTGTATCAATAATTGCCCATTCGGTTTTACCTTCAATAAGCATTTCATCGTTAGAATTAAGTGTGTAAAATCTGTTGAAGCGGATGCGATTAGGCTTTTGTGGCCAAGTAATTACATTTACCGTTTCCAGCATAGCAGGGCGCTTAATGATTTTAATTTTGGTCTTTACTGTTAACCAGAAAAGTCCTTTAGGCCCTAATTTATCAAGACCAACACCAAGCTCTGCGGCGTGAAAGGTGGCCATATCCATAAAAATTGAGAATATAGAAGGGATGCTTAATTTACCTTCGTTATCACACTGACTAACGGGTATTTGTATTGTTTTCATTAATTTTGCTTCCATAATGTCACCGCCTTGGATCAGTATATCATAAAAGACCAGATAAATCAATGCGGAGCCTTGTATATCGTCAATTCCGTAGGAATTGCATATCATCATTGCGAAAGTTTTTTGATACACGCCTTAAGTCGGAGGCCAAGCGGTCTTAGGAAGACAACCACTGGATTCAACTCCTTGGCACACAGAACGACATGGCTACGATCCGACTTATATCATAAAAGACCAGATAAATCAATGCGGAGCCTTGTATATCGTCAATACCGTAGGAATTGCATATCATCATTGCGAAAGTTTTTTGATACACCCCTTGGGTGTGATGACATACAAAGGCGGCGACCCGCCTTTGATGATATACACGCTAACGCGTGATGATATGCCATTGCTTTCGCAATGGATAAAAAATCTCTGACCGGACTTTCATCTCCGGCTATCGGACAGTCCACCGGACTGTCCTCCCAAACTCTTTGCTCCCGTTGTTCGCAGAGT
>JAZRNX010000091.1:0-4691 GCA_045648365.1 Acutalibacteraceae bacterium | reverse complement strand
GTAATTATCCGTAAGGGCGGTGAAGATATGGCAGGTAAAAAAACTCCCGATAGATTAGCGGGCGGATTCGAATATTTCAAAATCTCACAAGATAAAAGAAGTGAAGATTATCCTTGCCATTGGCACGATTTTTACGAATTTGAATGGTTACGGCGCGGAAGTTTCATACACCGAATGAACGACAACGAAACCCTTTTAAATGCCGGAGATTTGGTGCTTTGCACCACTACGGATATTCACTCTTTGGAGGTTGACCGAGGCAGAATAGAAATCATCACTATGCATTTCGATGACAGTTACCTGACCGCCACTTCAAAAAAGGCCATAAATACACTTAAAAACCGTGAGTTTTCCTTTGATGAGAAAACCGTGAAAATCATTGATGATATTTTCTCGGTTTTATTTGACTTGCAAGAAAACAAATTCATAAATAAAAAAGAAAATATTAAAAACCGCATAGAAACCATTCTTCTCTACTGCATTGAGGCGGATAGCGATAAAAAGCAAAAACTCAGCGGTCTTATGGAAGCAATAGGATATATTGATAATAACTTCAGAGAAAGCATTTCGCTCGAAGCCGCCGCAAAAATTGCAGGGCTCTCCCGCGGTGCTTTTTCCGCCACATTTCATAAAGAAATGGGCGCAACCTTCCAGGAATATCTTATAAATAAACGAATCAAATGGGCTTCTACCCTTCTGAAAAATACAGACCTTAACATAACGCAAATTGCCTTTGATTCGGGATTTAAATCCCACTCCCATTTTAGTCATAGTTTTAAGGCAAACAAAGGTGTTTCTCCAGCAATTTACCGCGAAAAACATCTGAAAAACGCCGAAAATGAGCAAATTCATTAACAAAACACATAAAAAATATATGATTTCTTAAAGACATTTGTAACTATATGTTTTATAATAAAACCATAAACTCCAAGAAACGAGGGATTTTATGGTTTTTAATTTGTGGAACTTCAAAACGGGAGATATCGCTATAAACGATGTCAGTTCCCCCTGCTCATTTTACTCGATTCTTTTAGAAAACGGTAAAATGGAAGACCCTTTCTGGCGCGACAATGAATATGCCGCAAGGGATATGTGCCGTAACGATTGTTCTTTCGAAACGGTTTTCACCGCAACCGCCGAAGACCTTTCTAAAGAGTATCAGACCATCCGCCTTGCAAATATCGATACCATCTGCGATATTTTCTTAAACGGCAAAAAGCTTGCCCACACAGAAAATATGCACAGAAGATTTGTGTTCGATGTTAAGGGTAAAGTAAAGGAAGGCGAAAACACCCTTCTTATCTATATAAACTCCCCTATTTTAGAGATGGAACGGCTTCAACTTGAACACGAGGTGAGGGGCTGCAACGATTCTATTTTCGGCGCGGGACGGCTTCGTAAGGCCTTCTCAATGTCAGGTTGGGACTGGGGCCCTCAGCTTCCCGACATGGGTATCTATGGCAAGTGTGAATTTCTTTGCTTCGATAGCAAAATCGAAGAGGTTGAAATCCGCCAGAAGCACAGAGCAGATGGCAGTGTTGTTCTTACCATCACCCCTGAAATTACGGGTGAAGCCGACTCTTTCGAAACAAACGTCACACTTGGTGATAAAGTTTATGCCGTAGATTATGAAAACGGCGTAGGCACCGTTACTATTGAGGACCCTGCGCTTTGGTGGCCTCGCGGCTATGGCGCACAGACTCTTTACACCGTAGAAACCAAGCTGATTAAAAACGGCAATGTTTTTGATACCAATAGCCAGAGAATCGGTCTTCGCACTATGCGTGTTCATTCTCTTCGCGACCAATACGGAAAGGATTTTACCGTAGTAGTTAACGGTGTTTCTATATTCTGTATGGGCGCAAACTATATCCCTGAGGATAACATCTTCCCGAGAATCACGAAGGACGTTATCAAGCGCCTTATTGACGATAGTATTGCCGCAAACTATAATATGCTTAGAATCTGGGGCGGCGGATATTACCCCACCGATTATTTCTATGACCTTTGCGACGAGAAAGGTCTTCTCGTTTGGCAGGACTTTATGTACGCCTGCACCATCGTTACCTTTAACGATGAGTTAAAGGCCAATTTAGAGCCCGAACTCATTGATAATATCAAGCGCCTTCGCAACCGCACCTCTTTGGTGCTATTCTGCGGCAACAATGAAATTGAGGCCTCTCTTTGCTTTCGAAAAGACGGAAACATCTGGAACGATTTCCGTATAGCTTACATAGAGATTTTCCAACGCCTTATGCCTAATATCTGCAAAAAGTATGCCCCCGATGTTTTTTATCTTCCTTGTTCGCCCACAAGCGGTTGGAATGATGTAACTCCATTTGACCCAAATCATGGTGACACTCACTACTGGGATGTTTGGGGCGATGGCAAGGATTTTAAGGATTGCAGAAATTACTATCACCGTTTCCTTTCGGAATTTGGTTTCCAATCCTTCCCCTCAATGAAGACCATCGAAACCTTCACCCTTCCCGAAGATAGAAATATCTTTACTCGCGTTATGGAATCCCATCAGAAAAACGGCGGCGGCAACAGTAAAATTCTTGATTTTATGGCGAGAAGTTATAGATACGTACACGGACTTCCCGAAATTACATATATTTCCCAAATCAACCAAGCAGACGCTATGAAGGAAAATGTTGAACATTTAAGAAGAAACCGCGGCAGATGTATGGGAGCACTTTACTGGCAGATTAATGACTGTTGGCCCGTTGCCTCCTGGTCATCTATTGACTATTTTGGCCGTTGGAAAGCGTTACACTACTATGCAAAACGCTTCTTTGCCCCTGTTCTTATGTCGGTTGAAGATTCGGGAACAAATATGAGAATAAATATTTCCAATGAGACCATAAATGATTTCAAAGGAATTGTTAAATGGGCGGTCAAGGACACCGACTTTAACATAATCACCCAAGGCGAATCAAGTGCCGATACAAAATCTCTTACCGCTAAATATATCGGGGATATTAATGTAGCAGATTGGGTAAGAGGCGAAGCTAAATATTCCCGCTTCTTCGTAGCAGAGCTTTATGATGAAACAGGTAACTTCGTTTCAAAACAAATAATTCTTATCTGCAAACCTAAGCATTTCGAATATAAAAACACGAAGGTTAAGACCGAGGTTAAATCGGAAAACGGAAAGACCATTATTTATCTTTCGGCAGATAGCTTTATTCATAATATTGAAATTTCCTTTGAAAACATTGATACCGTTCTTTCGGATAACTTCTTCTCTATTACCGATAAGAAACCCGTGAGAATAGAAACCTTGGGCCATTTCTCAGTAGAGGAAATAGAAAAGGAAATTAAGATTACCTCTATTAACAGTGTCAGTCAAAATCATTAAAAATATAAAAACATAATAAGTGAGGGATTTTATGATTTTTAGTAAATGGAACTTTAAAACGGGAGATATCGCTATAAACGATGTAAGTTCCCCTTGCTCATTTTACTCGATTCTTTTAGAAAACGGTAAAATGGAAGACCCATTTTGGCGCGATAATGAATATGCCGCAAGAGATTTATGCCGCGCTGACTGTTCTTTTGAAACAGTGTTCACTGCAACCGCAGAAGACCTTTCTAAAAAATATCAGACCATCCGCCTTGCAAATATCGATACCGTCTGCGATATTTATCTTAACGGCAAGAAAATTGCCCACACGGAAAATATGCACAGAAGATTTGTTTTCGATGTTAAGGGCAAGGTAAAAGAGGGGGATAATACCCTTCTTATCTACATAAATTCTCCCATTCTCGAAATGGAGCGTTTACAGCTACAGCACGAAATATTTGGCCTTGGAGATTCTATTCACGGTACCAACCAACTGCGAAAGGCGTTCTGTATGTCAGGTTGGGACTGGGGCCCACAACTCCCCGATATGGGTATCTATGGCAAGTGCGAGTTTTTGGCCTTTGATAGTAAAATCGAAGAGGTAGAAATCCGTCAAAGACACAGAGCCGACGGTAGCGTAGTTTTAACTATTACCCCTGAAATTACGGGTGAAGCAGACGCTTTCGAAACTACAGTTGCTTTAGGCGATAAGGTTTATACCGCAGAGTATGATGACGGCGTTGGAACAGTAGTTATCGAAGACCCTGAGCTTTGGTGGCCCAACGGCTACGGCGCGCAAGTGCTTTACACCGTAGAAACCAAACTCATTAAAAACGGCGAAGTTCTTGATAGTAACACTCAAAAAATCGGTCTCCGCACCCTTACCGTTCATTCCCTTAAAGATAACTACGGCAAAGATTTCACCGTAGTGGTTAATGGTGTTTCTATATTCTGTATGGGCGCGAACTATATCCCTGAGGACAATATATTCCCCCGCATCACCAAAGAGGTGCTTGACCGCCTTACCGATGATAGCGTGAAAGCAAACTACAATATGCTCAGAATCTGGGGCGGAGGATATTACCCGAGCGATTATTTCTATGACCTTTGCGACCAAAAAGGACTTCTCGTTTGGCAGGACTTTATGTACGCCTGCGGTTGCGTTCGCATAAGCAAAAAAATCAGAGGAAATCTTGTTGCAGAAATCCGCGATGTTGTAAAGAGAATCCGCAACCACGCTTCTTTAACCCTCTTTGCAGGCAATAACGAAATTGAGCAGTCCATTTCTTATAGAAAAGACGGCGGCACCTGGAACGATTTCAAGATGGCTTATATGGAAATC
>JAZRNX010000090.1:0-42314 GCA_045648365.1 Acutalibacteraceae bacterium | reverse complement strand
CTTGTGAATACGGGAAGGAACCAAATAGTCTCTCGCACCTTCGGGGGTGGATTTAATCAAGGTTGGGGTTTCAATTTCAATGAAGCCGTTTTCATCAAAGTAGTCACGGGTAATCTTGGCAATGCGATGGCGCATCATAATGTTATTCTGAAGATTTGCGCGTCTAAGGTCGAGATAACGGTACTTAAGGCGAAGCTCCTCATTTGCGTTGCAATCGGGGAGGATTTCAAAGGGAGGAGTTTGCGATTCGCCTAAAATCTTAAGCTCGGTTACCTCGATTTCAATTTCGCCCGTAGGAATATCGGGATTAATAGATGAGCGCATACGAACAGTACCCGTAGCCATGGCAACATATTCGCTTCTTAAAAGGGATGCCTTATCAAATACGGCTTTTTCCGTATTATCGTCAAAGGCGAGTTGTATAATTCCCGAGCGGTCACGAAGGTCAACGAAGATAAGACCACCAAGGTCTCGTTGTCTTTGCACCCAACCGCAAACCGTTACGGTAGTACCAATATTTTCTTTTGTTAGAGTTCCGCAGTAATGTGTACGCTTACTGCCGTTCATTCTGTCAAGCTGCAATTAAAACACCTCTAATTTATTTTAAAAAACTGAATTCTGTAGATTTTCGAGAGCCGCTTCGGTTTTAACTTTTAAAAGGGCTTCGGAAATATCGCTTATTTTAACCTCGGTGGTTTCACCCGTTGCCATACATTTAAGAGCACAAGTATCGGTCTCTAATTCATTATCCCCAAGAACTACCGAATATAACGCGCCGATTTTATCGGCATATTTCATCTGGGCTTTAAGTCCTCTGCCGCAGATATCGGTCTGGGCTTCAAAACCGTCCTCACGAAGTCTGGCGCAAAGCTCGGTGGCTTTTAAAGCCGCCTTTTCGCCCATAGGCGCGATATATAGGTCACATTTAGTATCTTCGGGAAGGTGAGCATTTTGGTTTTTAAGCAAAAGCATAAGTCTTTCAATACCCATACCGAAACCGAGAGCGGCAACCTCGGGGCCGCCCATCTGCTTAACAAGACCGTCATATCTTCCGCCGCCGCAAACGGTGGACTGAGCGCCTATATCGCCCGAAACAAATTCAAATACAGTCTTGGTATAGTAATCAAGGCCTCTTACAATATGTGGGTTAACTGTAAAGTCAATACCCGCGGCATTAAGATGGGCCTTAACGCCCTCGAAATGCTCACTGCATTCATCGCAAAGATAGTCAAGCACTACAGGGGCATCCTTTGCAATTTTACTGCATACGGGGGACTTACAGTCAAGAATTCTCATAGGATTGCGCTCTAGTCTCTCCTTACATGTTTCGCATAAAGTTTCTGCCTTGGCGGAGAAATATTCCTTAAGAGCGGCGTGATAATTAGCGCGGCACTTAGGACAACCTATGGAATTAATTTCAAGAGAAATTTTCTCTACACCTACGCCTAAAAGCACTTGACGAGCGAGGGAAATAACCTCGGCATCGGCCGCGGGAGATGCGGCGCCAAAGCATTCAACACCGAACTGGTGGAATTCGCGAAGTCTACCTGCCTGTGGCTTCTCGTAGCGGTAGCAACCACCTATATAACAAACCTTTACGGGTAAAGCGCCGTTTACAAGTCCGTGTTCAACTGCGCTTCTTACAACGCCCGCAGTGAGTTCTGGACGAAGGGTAATAGACCTTCCGCCCTTATCAAGAAATGTGTACATTTCCTTTTGAACAACATCAGTTGTATCGCCGACATTACGGGAGAAAACCTCGGTATGCTCAAAAACAGGCACTCTTATTTCTCTAAAGCCGTAAAGGCGGGAAATATCAAGCATTTTTCCTTCGACGAACTGTCTGGTGTGACTGTCAGAGGGAAGTAAGTCATTTGTGCCTTTAACGGCACGGTTAATTTCTGCCATAAATTTAAAACTCCAAATCAGGATTTTTTAACGATATCGCGCCAATCAAGGTCGCCGCGCTCAAGGCCGTGGATAAGTACTTCAGCGGTGGCAATATTGGTGGCAACAGGAATATTATGAACATCGCAAAGGCGAAGAAGAACACTCTCGTCAGGATCATTAGGTCTGGGATTTAGGGGGTCCCTAAAGAGAAGAAGAAGGTCGATTTCATTGCAACCGATACGGGCTGCTATCTGTTGAGAACCGCCTTGAGAGCCGCCAAGAAACTGGATGATATCAAGTCCTGTAGCTTCGGAAACAAACTTACCTGTAGAACCGGTAGCAACAAGATTATGTTTGCTTAAAATTCCGCAATAAGCGATACAGAACTGTACCATAATTTCTTTTTTTGCGTCGTGTGCGATTAGTGCTATTGTCATAAAAAATGACCCCCTTATTTTAATTTAAATTTTATATTTTTTTAGGTTTGGGTAGGCGTACCGTTTCGCCTAAAAGTCGACGGGCAATTCGGTTTACGGCCTTAAAAGCCCTTTTTCTCGGGTGCAACCTATGATTTACAGATAAAAGCATAAGCTCACTGTCAGCGGGGATAACCCCCAAAAGTCGCATACCCGAAATATCGATGATATCATCAATATTTCTATATGTGCCGCTTTTAATGAGTTCCATATCAAAGCGGTTGAGAACAAGTCGTGGGTCACACTCGGTTGGGGGTAACCTGTCGCAAACTATACCGGCATCCCTAACGGATACGGGGTCAGGATTACAGACCGCGATAAATTGAGTGTGGCAAGGTAATACACTATATAGATTAAAGTCAAGCCCTGCAGGAAAATCAAGGATAACAATATCATAGCGGGGCATTAAATTATCTATTAGTTTTTTAAATTCCTCTGGGTTTATTTCACCCGTATTTCGAGGAGCGGGAATAAGATGGATGTTATTTTGTTTGTCCGTTTTATAAACAGCATCATCAATATCTGTTCCTTTTAATATATCGGAGAGGTCAAATACAATGCGGTCATCAAGATTTAAAAATAAATCTAAACTGCGAAGCCCTTCGTCCATATCTATAAGAAGAACATTCTTATTAAGTTTTGCGAAAGCGAGGGCAAGGGAAGCCGAAAGGGTTGATTTGCCTGTACCCCCTTTACCCGAGGTTGTTGCTAACAAAAGGGCCATATTTTCACCTCATTAGTTTTAGATTTTATCATAAATGACGGTTACAGTCAACTATAGTTTACTTTAAGACTGTATTTGGAACTGTATCATCCTTATTGTTTCCTTCGCTGAAGAAATAGGCATCTAAAAGGGATTTAACGATAGAACCTGCAGAATAACCCGAGTCACCGTGTTCAAGAATTACTGATATGGCAACTTGAGGATTATCGTAGGGTGCGAATACTATATAGGTGCTGTGGTCGGCACCTTTATTGGTCTGGCTTGTTCCCGTTTTACCGCCAATTTTGATGCCGTAGTCGGCAAAAACGGCGCTACCTGTACCGTCGACAGTAACCGAAAGCATACCTTGTTTTACAGCTTCTAAGGTAGAATCCTTAATAGAAACTTTATTAACAATTTCGGGTTTGCGCTTTTCATAGGTTTTTGAAAGGTCGTAGGAAACAACCTTATCTATAAGGGTGGCTTTATAGTGAGTGCCGCCGTTAGCAAAGGTGGCGGCGTAATTGGCAAGTTGTAAGGGAGTAAAGGCGTTTAACTGACCGATGGATATCTGCAGAGTGTCACCACCTAAGGTGTTGCTGGCGGGTTCGACTAAAATACCCTTTGAGTCATCAACTTCAACACCTGTATATGTGCCGAGACCGAATTGCTTAAAGTAGTCGGTAACGGCTACGGCGCCAACCCTTCTGCCTAAATCAAAGAAAAAGTAGTTGCAACTTTTTGAAAGGGCAGTGGTAAGATTTATAGTGCCGTGATAGTGAAGGCATTTTGGCTTATAATCGTCGAAATAATCGTAAACCTGAACGCAACGTATGGTTTCGCCGTCGTGGTAAAGTCCCTTTTCGATGGCGGCGGTGGCAACTATTGGCTTAATGGTGGAACCGATGGGGTAAACACCCTGAAAAGCTCTGTTTGTAAGGGGCTTTCGTGGGTCGCTTACAAGCTCATCAAACTTTTCGCCCAAGGTTGCTGAATCATAGGTTGGATAGTTGGCGGCGCAGATTATTCCGCCTGTATCAATATCTATCATAACCGCGCTTCCCGCAACAGCAGTGCCGCCTCTCGACTGCAAATCTAAAATTGTGGCTTCGAGGGCGTTTTGCGCAGTTCTTTGAATGCTTCTATCGAGGGTAAGCATAACGGTTTTACCCGATATGGGCTCCTTGGTGATTTCTTTCTCTATAATATTGCCTTCGGAATCAAGATAGTAGGTGATTTCACCGTCAACACCCCTAAGATATTCTTCGGCATAATGCTCGATACCGCTTTTTCCAACCTTGTCATTAAAGGAATATCCGCGGTCCTTGTAGTTTTCGCCTTTGGTCCAGTCTTCTTCGTATATAGGACCCACGGAACCGATTATATTAACTGCAAGGGAGGTGTCAACATACTGCCTAAATGGGTAAACATCAACGGTTACGCCATCAAGCATAAATCCTGATTCGCTTATTTTTCTCATCAGTTCGGTGGGGATATCTTCTGCAAAGGTATAGGGGTAAGAAATGGAGAAACTTGCGATTTCCATACTGTATCTTACGCCCATAATCCTTCTTTGGCTTAACTTATCGTAAGCTTCAAGGTCATATCTTTCCACAAGGCGCTTAAAACAGTTGTCTGCAGTAGCATAGTGGTTAAGTTTTAATGTTGAAATTAATTTATCGGTAGATTCGCCCTCTTTAAAATCGTATGGGGCAGAGGTGTTTAGAGGTAGCTTGTCCGTGTATTCTGTTTCATAGGAGTTAAAGGTGTCAACAAGGGATAATATGACATCGTTAAGATTATCTTTCACATAGGCTTTATTGAATACAACATTGTAGCCGTCGCGGTTAACGGCAATCTGACGGCCAAAGCTATCAAGAATTTCTCCTCTTGGCGCCTTAAGCACGGCGGTTCTTACGGTGGTGCTTCCTGCAACAGAGGAATATTTAGAGGCGTTTACTATCTGTAGAGAATAAATCCTCACGGTATAGATAAGCATAGCGATAATAAGTATAATCGAAAGAACGGTTAAGGAAATCTGTCTGTCGCGCTTAAAGGGCATATAGTTCACCTCGCAATGTTAGTAAATTTAAAGTTTATTGATTAATAAGGTATTTGAAAATAGCCCTCTCAAAGAAATAGAAAGGAATTATGAAAACTGTGGTATAAACCGCGGAGGGTAGTGCGGATTTGAATAAAAAGGCAATACTTTCAGCGGCGCCTAGATGTAGGCCATAGAATATAATCCATCTGGTACCGAAAAGTATAACCGAACAGATAAGGCATATAATCACAGCGGCACGAAGATTGTTATTAAAAATATGTCTTGACGCTACTGTAACAAATAAAGCCGAAAGGAAAAACAGTATGGTATAAAAAATCGAGCCGTTTGCACTTCCCGAATCCATAAATATACCAAGGAAAAGCCCTGCGAAACAAGAACTCCACTCGGTTGCAAACATAGAAAAAGCAATGAGTAGTGCGAATACTGAGAAGGGATTAGCGGTGGCTATGGCAAAGGGGCGAAAGCCTGTATTATGCGCAAAGGCAAGAATTAAAAACAAAAGGAAATTTACGACCTCGGCAAAAATTCGTTCACTCTTTCTGGTCATTTATTTCCCCTCCTTTTTAGGAGAAATACCGCCTTGACCTTCAAAATCGGTTATAACCATAACATCTCTTATATTGTGAAAATCTACAAAAGGCTCAACATCTGCATAAACTGAGGTGTTATATTCATCGGAGCCTATGGCACTCACTGAGCCAATTAAAAGACCTTCGGGGAAGATGCCTTCGCCTGAGGTAATAACATAGTCACCGATGGCAACATTACAAGAACGGGCAAGATTATAAAAACGGCAAAGTCCATCTTCCGCGAGTTCTACCTTGCCCGAAACAACACCCGAATCACCCGTACGGTTATCAAGGGCGCCGACAGTCAGGTCGGGATTAAGGATGGTGGTAATTTTAGCGGTAGTAAGACCAACCTCTGTAACGAAGCCTACAAGACCTTCTTTGTTGATAACAGGGTCATAAACCTCAACCCCCGATAATGTGCCTCTATTGATAAGAAAAGAGGCAAAGGGGTCGTCGTTATCCCTTGAAATCAAATTAGCAGAGGCGAATTTGAAATCCGGATTTTGTTCCTTGAGCTCCATAAACTCTTTCAAGTTTTCGTTTTCTTTTTGAAGTTTCTCGTAGTCCGCCATTTGTTCGCGGAGTTTATTTAATTCTTCTTCAAGTTCAGCGTTTTCAAGCATCAGTTGATTGCCGCCCGAAATGGTTTTAGAAAAGTCTGAAAACACATTGGAAATAGAGGTGGCAATAGAACGGAAGGGGGCGGTTACAGTGCCCAGAATATCGGCGCCCGGCGCCATGCTTTTTCCTAAAACTGCGAAAACGGCAGAAATAATAACCACTGAAAGAAAAACGCTTATAATGATTTTAAACTGTCTGCTGCGAAAGAAAAATCGCATGTTTATATCTCCTTAAAATTATCTGAAACGGCGACCGCGGCGGAAGGTATAGTTTTTAAACCCTGCATCGCCTTCGAGTCGTTTTCTGGTTCCTATAACAACGCAGTCGAGAGGATTTGCGGCAACCGAAACGGGCATACCTGTTTCCTCTGCAATGAGTTCTGCGAGACCGCGAAGAAGCGCGCCGCCGCCTGTGAGGGTGATACCGGTATCAATAATATCTGCGGAAAGTTCAGGCGGTGTCTTTTCAAGAGTGGTGCGAATAGTATCAATTATTTCCGAAATTGTATCCGCCATAGCATTTCTTACTTCTTCAGATGAAATAGTAACATTTTTGGGAAGTCCGTCAACAAGGTTACGGCCCCTGATTTCAATAGATTTTTCATCTTCATAGGGTTTGGCAGAGCCGATTTCTATCTTAATCTGCTCTGCGGTACGCTCACCGATAAGCAGATTATGCTTCTTTCTTATGTAGCCGATAATGGCTTCATCAAGGTCATCTCCGCCGATACGAAGGGACTGAGAGGTAACAATATCCCCAAGGGATATAATGGCAACCCCACTGGTACCGCCGCCGATATCAACTATCATATTTCCCGTGGCTTCCCAAACGGGAAGACCTGCGCCTACTGCGGCAGCCATAGGCTCTTCAACCAAATCTATATCGGTGGCGCCTGCCTGTTTGGCAGCATCGTAAACCGCGCGGCTTTCAACCTCTGTAACGCCGGTAGGGATGCAGATAACCATTCTTACTCTGGAAACGAATGAGCCCTTTAAAGCGTCGCGGATAAATCTTTTAAGCATTGCTGCGGTAACATCAAAATCGGCAATAACGCCGTTTTTAAGGGGGCGCACCGCAATAATTGAGCCTGGTGTGCGGCCTATCATTTCTTTAGCCTCTTTACCAACGGCTCTTACCGCATCATTTCTCATATCGTATGCAACGACCGATGGCTCTCTGGTTATAATACCCTTTCCCTTAACACAAACCAAGGTATTGGCAGTGCCAAGGTCAACTCCTATATCTCTTGTGAACATATTTAAAACTCCTAACTTTCAGGTACTATCAGTTTGATAGCAGAGTGAATATTTTCTATCTTGATTTTGTCTTTACCCTCAGCGTATTCGCCGTCAAGGGTCCAAGAAACATCAGAACCGCCCGAAACGGTGATGGATTTTGTATGGAAAAATTCAATCCCTTTGCGATTCATATCCTGACGGATAATTCCCTCAAGTATAGATTGGAATTCCGTAAGGTTTGCAGGGTTTTTAATAAGAACAACCTCAAAAAGTCCGTCGTTAAGTTTAACGGTGGCCTCGTTGAATTTAACAATACCGCCTACCGACATAGAATTGGAAATCGCACCGAAGAGAAAATCACCTTCAATTTCTTTGTCGTCAGTGGTGAACTTAAGGTGAATAGGCTTAATATTTCCGAGACTCTTTATACCTTCAAAGAAATATGCCGCTTGACCTAAAACATTCTTGATATCCTGAGGGGCCGAATATGAAGCTTCGGTAAATGCGCCGAAGGATGCAGTATAAGAAAAGTATTTATCACCGAATTTGCCTATATCAAGTTCGATTATTTCGCCATGGACAATATCCTTTGCGGCTTCAGGTATATTTCTTGCAATATGAAGTCCGGATGACCACTCGTTAAGTGTGCCCGAGGGGATATAGCCAAGGGTGCATTTAACACCTGAATGCATAAGTCCCGTAATGACCTCGTTTAAGGTGCCGTCACCGCCGCAAACAACCACCCTGTCATATTCGCCCTGCTTTATTGCGGCCGCCCTTACCGTACCGTCACCGCGCGCTTTGGTGGGATAAACGGTAACCTCGTAGCCGCCTTGAGAAAATATTTCGGTGACCTTTAAAAGTTGAGTCTTCATTTTTTCTCTGCCCGATTTGGGATTAACTATTAAAAGAAGTTTTTTGTTTTCCATATTTGTTTTCCTTTTTGTATATAGTCAATTTATCTGTAATCAATAGGAAGGGTGGCGGTAGCGTTAAGATTACTGTCCGCTGTGTTTCCGCTTAAAAATTCGTAATATCCCTGAACACCAACCATAGCGGCATTATCTCCGCAGTATTTAAGTTCGGGGTAATATAGGTCTATGCCTTCTTCTTTGCAGATTTCGGTCATTCGGCTTCTTAGTTCACTGTTTGCCGAAACACCCCCCGCAAGACAAATTGTTTTATAACCCTTATCCTTTGCGGCTTTAATAGTGGTGGTCACAAGCATATCGCAAACCCTCTCGCGCACAGTTGCGGCAAGAACGGGAATATCAATTTCTTCGTTCTTTTGTTTAGCGTTGTGAACGAGATTTATAACCGCAGTTTTAAGTCCAGAGAAACTAAAATTATATTCTCCGGAAGGGGACTTTGGATAGGGTAGAGGATATTTATCAAAATCTGATTTTGTAGCAATCTTATCAAGAGTGACGCCACCCGGATAGGGAAGTCCCAGAGAGCGGGCAGTTTTATCAAAGCATTCACCTGCCGCATCATCAAGGGTAGCGCCCAAGGGTAAAAATTTAGTGTAATCTTTTACCTCGGTTATAATGGTATTGCCGCCCGATACCGTAAGGCACAAAAAAGGTGGCTTAAGTTGGGTATTTGTGATATAATTCGCCGCTATATGAGAGCGGAGATGATGAACGGGAATAAGAGGAATATTTAAAGAAAGGGCAAGTCCCTTTGCAAAGTTAACACCCACAAGAAGAGCGCCTATAAGACCTGGGGCAAAGGTAACGGCAATAGCGTCAATCTCATCATAGGTAATACCTGCCGCCTTTACCGCTTCATCACAAACAGCGCCAATGGCCTCGGTATGCCTTCTTGAAGCAATTTCGGGGACTACGCCACCATAAATACGGTGTTCTTCTATCTGGGTTGAAATGATATTGGATAAAATTTCCCGTTCTCTTGTAACAGCAACCGAGGTTTCGTCACAAGAGGATTCAATACTTAAAATGAGCATTAAAAATTAAACCTTCTTGTCATAATAATAGCGTCTTCTTTTGGGTTATCGTAAAAATTCTTGCGAATTCCTTCGCTTTTGAAATTCAGTCGTTCATAAAGAGATATAGCATTCTCATTGGATGCTCTCACTTCAAGGGATATAAAGGAAAGTCCTTTTGTAAAAGCCAAATCAATCGCCTTATTCATAAGCAGGGTGCCTACCCCTATTTTACGAAATGCGGGGGTAACGGCTACATTGGTGACATAACCTTCATCAAGCACCATAGTAAGTCCCATATATCCGATGATTTCGTCTTCCTTTTCGGCTACTAAAAATACGGTTTTTTGTTCCATAGATTCCCGTATGGCATTTTCGCTCCAAGGAAGCGAAAAGTTTTCTTTTTCAAGTTCGGCGATTTTTTCTATATCATCTGTAGTGGCTTCTCTTACGGAAATTCCGTTTATAAATCCGCCGTAAAGCAGGTCGTCAATCCCGTGGGTTATCTCGTTTCGGCAGTTGCGGTAAACCGAGAGAGGTTGCATAAAGGGGTCGGATATACCATTACCTAAAACCTTGATTTTTTCCTCGCTTATGCCGATGCTTTTTAGAGCAAGTGCGTGGGACGCGGTCATAGCAATAAACAAATCCGCATCTAAATCTTCGGGGGAAAGCCCATTGGATATATGGTCTTTAATATCTATACCGATTTCTTCCATAGCGGCGGCAGAGTTTTCACTGACCGCATCACCGCCCAGAGAGAGACCACGGCTTTCCACCGTAAGATTTGGTATGAATTTTGATTTAAGGTAACCTTCCGCCATGGGAGAGCGGCAGGTATTGCCTGTGCAAACAAAAATTATTTTCATTTTATCTCATTTTATCCTTTGGCCTCTAACCAGTTTTCGCCACAGTTTACATCGGCGGATAATTTAACGCGAAGCTCTGCTGCGCTTTCCATTTCTTCTTTAAGAATTTTAGAAGCTAACTCACAGTCTTCTTTTTTGCATTCAACTATCAGTTCGTCGTGAACCTGTAAAATAAGTTTTGCGGTAGGTAGTTCACTTTGGAGCCGCTCGTAAACCTTAATCATAGCAATTTTTATAATATCTGCCGCGGTGCCTTGAATAGGCGCGTTACGGGCAACCCTCTCACCGAAGGCGCGGAGCATTCCGTTAGAGGAGGAAAGTTCAGGCAGATATCTTCTTCTGCCAAAGGCGGTGGTAACAAATCCATCAGCTTTAGCTTTTTCTATAACTTTATCCATATAGGATGCAACGCCTGGATATGTGGCAAGATAGCCCTTTATATATCTATCGGCCTCAGCCCTTGATACGCCTATATCTTTAGCAAGAGAGAAGGCGCCGATACCGTAAACAATACCGAAGTTAACCGCCTTGGCTCTGCTACGCATAACGGGCAATACCATATCTACAGGTATATCAAAAACTTCGGAAGCGGTAAGGGTATGAATATCAACCCCCGAATTAAAGGCATTTATCATGGCTTCATCCTCGGCAATACTGGCAAGAACCCGAAGTTCAATTTGGGAATAGTCGGCGTCGCAGAGAGCGTAACCCTCTTTTGCTATGAAGAATTTACGTAGTTGTCTGCCTTCCTCTGTTCTTACGGGGATATTCTGAAGATTGGGCTCTAAAGAACTGATTCTTCCCGTACGGGCTTCGGTCTGGTTAAAGGTGGAGTGAATTCTTCCGTCCTCTGCTACCGCCGATAAAAGTCCGTCACAATAGGTGGATTTAAGTTTCGCCAGTTGTCTATACTGTAAAACCAGTTCAACAATGGGGAAATCGTAGCGGAGAGTTTCTAAAACATCGGCGTTTGTGGAATATCCGCTTTTGGTCTTCTTTTTGGCGGGAAGACCGAGCTTTACAAAGAGAATTTCGCCAAGCTGCTTGGGCGAATTAATATTAAATTCGCAACCTGCAAGGGTAAAAATTTCTTTTTCAATTTCGGCTATTCTAAGGGAGAACTCTTCACCCTTTTGCTTAAGACCCTCGCAGTCGGCAAGGAAACCTTCTTTTTCCATTGATGCAAGAACTCTCGCTAAGGGTACCTCGATTTCCTCTAAAAGCTTGATTTCGCCGTTTTTACTGAGCATCTCATAGAGAGCGGTATTAACGGCGTGAAGCATTAAAGCGTCATTTATATTATCGTTTGTTTCACTGTCGAGCTTCGGGATATTAACCGAATATTCTGCGGCAAGACGGGAAAGGGAATAATCGTTTGAAGAAGGATTGCAAAGATAACCTGCAAGAAGGGTATCAAAGGTAACTCCTTCCACCGTTTCGAATCTTTTACACACATCTTTGTATCCGTAAAGGCGCTTATTAAAGTCGGGAGAAGAAAGAACGGCGCTAAGCTCGGCGGAGGAAAGGGGATACACCTTCTTGTCGCTTACTAAAATTCCGCCCTCTTCGGTGATATGAATATCAATGGGCGAGGAAAATCCTTGTCCTTCAAATTTGCAAAGGGTAAACACCTCTTGGCTTTCTTCTTTTACACTACTTGATGAAACGGGGGTTAGGTTCATACGGGAAAGGAGTTTAAAGAGTTCAAGTTCCACCATAAATGCGGAAAGATTATCTTTATCGATTTCCAAAAGTTTATATTTTTCGAAATCCGTTTCAATAGGCGCCTCTAAACAGATGGTGCCAAGCCATCGGCTTAAAAACGCGCTTTCTCTATCTGTAACGAGTTTTTTCCGTACACCGTCTTTAATATCGATAGTGAGAATGTTATCGTAAATGTAGTCTATACTGTGAAAACGGGAAATAAGGTCTGTAGCGGTCTTTTCACCGATACCCGCAACACCGGGGATATTATCGGATGAGTCACCCATAAGGGCTTTTAGTTCTATCATTTCCTTGGGGGTAACTCCGTAGCGTTCAAACACCTTTTGGGGAGTATAATCTACTACCTCGGTTTGTCCCATACGGGTAGTAGCAAGTAAAACCCTTGTGTTTTCCGACACCAACTGCAAAGAATCGCGGTCACCCGTAGCAACAACACATTCGTTACCGCTTTTAGCGGCCGCATCGGCCAAGGTGCCCAAAATATCATCGGCTTCGTAACCTTCGCATTCAATACAGTGATACCCTGCAAGTGTAAGCCACTCTTTAACAAGGGGGAACTGCTCACGAAGTTCATCGGGCATAGCGTGGCGACCGGCCTTATATGCATCGTATTTTTCGTGGCGGAAGGTGGGCTTTTTAATATCGAAGGCAACGGCAACACCGTCGGGATGTTCGCTATCTATTAACCCTAATAAAATGTTTATAAAGCCGTAAACGGCGTTGGTATATTTTCCGTCCTTGGTGGAAAGAAGTTTTATTCCGTAAAAAGCACGGTTTATTAAACTGTTACCGTCTATGGCTAAAAGTTTCATTTTTTCACCTTCCTGAAGCCCTTTGGGCATATATATATTTATATTAACACTTTTTTATAGATTTGTCACTAATAAAATTTTAAAAATTGACAGTTTTTTTCTTTTGTTGTATAATCACCTTGTTATGAAGATAAAAAACCTTGAATTTACGGGCTTTGCAGGTCTGGCTCCTATGGCGGGTGTTGCCGATAGAGCCATGCGTGAAATATGCGCTTTGTATGGCGCTTCCTTTACAGTGGGAGAACTTGCCAGTGCAAAGGGAATTACCCTTGGGGATAAAAAATCCGCCGAGTTGCTTTTTTGCGAAAAAAAGGGGATTCCAACCGCTAATCAACTCTTTGGCTGCGAACCCGATATAATGGCAAAGGCCGCAGAAAAAGCTATGGATTTTGCTCCCGATTTTATTGATATAAATATGGGGTGCCCCGCCCCAAAAGTTTCAGGTCACGGCGGTGGTAGTGCCCTTATGAAAAATCCCGAACTTGCGGGAAAAATTGTGGAAGCGGTAGTAAATGCGGTAGATGTGCCCGTAACCGTAAAAATGCGCTCCGGTTGGGATAAGGATAATCTTAATGCGCCTATTCTTGCAAAAATTTGCGAGGAGGCAGGAGCCTCGGCTATTACGGTGCACGGCAGAACAAAATCTCAAATGTACGCGCCCCCCGTTGATTTGGATATTATAAAAAAGGTCAAGGATAGCGTGAAAATTCCCGTTATCGCCAACGGGGATATTGCGGACGGAAAAAGCGCCAAAGAAATGCTTGATAAAACTGGTTGCGATTTTCTTATGGTGGGCAGAGCCGCCCGCGGAAATCCCTTTGTTTTCGAGGAAATCAATGCTTATTTACAAGGGGAGGAATATACCCCTAAAACCCTTGAAGAGCGGCTTTCCGTCTTTATAGAACAGATAAAATTAATGCTTAAATACCGAAATGAACATAAGGGAATTTTAGAAACGAGAAAACACGCCGCTTGGTATATGAACGGCATAAAGGGTGCCGCATCTTTAAGGAGAATGTGCGGCGAAATTTCAAGCTTTGACGATGTTTTGCGGCTTTGCGAAAAGGCAATTGAGTTAAACCGCGAAATTTAGTATTGCCAAAACTAAAAATAGTGTTATAATGTTTTTGTTAAATAAATGGGAGTGAAATAAATGTCAGGACATTCTAAATGGAACAACATTAAAAGAAAAAAGGAAAAAACCGATGCCGCAAAGGCAAAAATCTTCACCAAAATCGGTAGAGAAATTGCGGTAATCGTTAAAGCGGGTGGTCCTAACCCCGCTGAAAACAGCAAACTTAAGGATGCTATTGCCAAGGCAAAGGCCGCCAATGTTCCCAATGATAACATTGAGCGCATCATTAAAAAGGCCGCTGGTGAAACAGGTGGTAGTGATTATGAAGAACTTATCTATGAGGGATACGGACCTTGCGGTATTGCCGTTGTGGTAGAAACCCTTACTGATAACCGTAACAGAACTGCAGGGGAGATGCGCCACTATTTTGATAAGTGCGGCGGTAATCTCGGTCAGTCGGGTTCGGTTATGTTTATGTTCGACCGCAAGGGTATCATTGAAATCGAAGGCGAAGGTCTTGATGAAGATACCGTTATGGAAGATGCTTTGGAATCGGGCGCTGAAGATTTTAACTTCGATGGCGATGTTTTTGAAATCACAACAGAACCTAACGATATGGGAATAGTTCGCGATGCTTTGGAAGAAAAGGGTTATAGTTTCCTTTCCGCCGAGGTGCAGTATGTTCCTCAAACCACTTCTGCTATTGATGACCCCGATATGATTACCAAAATGGAAAAACTCATCGATATGCTTGAAGAAAACGATGATGTTCAGAATATCTGGCATAACTGGGAAATGCCCGATGAAGAATAATTTTTAAGGGCTGATTTTCAGCCCTTTTTTAATACATATTTATGGAGGAACAATGGGATATTTTTATCTTTTAATTGCGGTTTTTGCAGGTGTTGCCAAGGCTTTTTGCAGTAAAAAACAAAGCAGTAAGGTTTCTACATTACCTTCCGCATTTTTAACCAGTTTTGTGCGGATGCTTATGTGTATTCCCGTAGGTCTTGCCCTTATATTTGCAGCGAAAACAGAAAATACAGCCCTTTGGGATATAAACACCGTCTTAATATCCCTTTTCTGCGCTATAGCCACTTCGGCTTATGTTATTGTGTGGCTCTTTTCGGTGCGCAGAGGCGCATTTATGCTATCCACAGTATTTGTAATGTTGGGGGTGGCGGTGACGGTAGCGCTTAGCGGAATTTTCTTCGGTGAGCCCATAACCTTAAAGGATATTCTGAGCTTTGCCGTTTTGGTTGTCGCTTCACTCGTGATGTGTTCTTATAATAAGGATGTAAACGGAAAACTTGATGTTTTATCCGTAATTCTTCTTATCTTTTGCGGACTTTTAAACGGTCTGATGGATTTCAGTCAAAAACTTTTTGTTTATAATTCCCGTGGCGGCTCGGTAGAGGTGTTTAATTTTTACACATATCTATTTTCCGCCGTAATGCTGGGAATTGTGTTCCTGTTTTTTAATAAGGAAAAATATAAAGGGAATGAAAATCCAAAGTCAAGTTTAAAATCTGTGTTTGTTTTTATAGCACTTATGGGTATTGCCACATTTTTAGGCAGTTATTTTAAAACCCTCTCTGCTATAACTATTCCTTCCGCAGTTATGTATCCGCTCTTTCAAGGATTTACCTTGCCCCTTACCACCCTTATGACCGCCATAGTTTTCAAAGAGAAAATAACGGTTAAATCGGTTATAGGTATTACCCTTGCATTCCTTTCGGTACTGATTATCAATATGTAGTGTGTGACACGAAAAACTAAATACAATCTATAAAGCCCGAAAAGTCGCTAAAAACTGCGATTTTTCGGGCTTTTATGCAATTTTAACAAGAAAAAATTTTAAATTTGTCCATAAATTCGGTTGACAACAACCACAATATATGCTAAAATTTTTCTTGCCTACACACATTATATTGTTAAAACAACGCCCAGGAGGGCAAAAGAGGAGAAGAATTATGAAAATCATTAAGCGTAGCGGCGCTGAGGTCACTTTCGACCCTGAAAAAATAGTTATTGCCGTAACCAAAGCAAACGAAAGTGTTGTTCCAAGCGCCCGAATGTCCGAGGTACAGATTAAGCGTATCGCCGAGGATGTTGAAAGCGCTGCCGCTAATATGAATAGGTCACTTAGCGTAGAAGAAATTCAGGATATGGTTGAGGACCAGATTATGAATCAACGCGCCTTTGAGGTTGCCCGTAGATACATAACCTACCGTTACAACCGCGCCCTTATCCGTAAATCGAATACTACCGATGACCAGATTTTAAGTCTAATTGAGTGCAATAACGAGGAAGTAAAACAGGAAAATTCCAATAAAAACCCCACCGTTAACAGTGTTCAGCGTGACTATATGGCAGGTGAGGTAAGTAAGGATATTACCAAGAGAATTCTTCTTCCCGCAGATATTGTTGAGGCTCACGAAAATGGTCTTATTCACTTCCACGATGCCGATTATTTTGCTCAGCATATGCATAACTGCGACCTTGTTAACCTTGAGGATATGCTCCAAAACGGCACAGTTATCAGCGGCACACTTATTGAAAAACCCCATAGTTTCTCTACCGCTTGTAATATCGCTACCCAGATTATTGCTCAGGTTGCTTCCTGTCAGTATGGCGGTCAGAGCATCAGTTTAACCCATTTAGCGCCCTTTGTTGATATAAGCCGTAAGAAAATTCGCGTTGAGGTTGAGAAGGAACTTACCGAAATCAATCAGGACGTTACTCCCGAGCAGATAGATAAAATTACTGAAAAGCGTCTTTTGGAAGAAATCAAGAGAGGCGTTCAGACCATTCAGTATCAGGTTGTTACACTTATGACAACCAACGGCCAAGCTCCCTTTGTTACAGTATTTATGTATCTTAACGAGGCTAAGGATGAGCAGGAGAAAAAGGACCTTGCCTTAATTATTGAGGAAACTTTAAAGCAGCGTTACAAGGGCGTTAAGAATGAAAAGGGCGTTTGGATTACACCCGCATTTCCCAAACTTATTTATGTTCTTGAAGATGATAATATCCGCGAGGATACACCCTATTGGTATCTCACAAAGTTAGCGGCAAAATGTACTGCTAAAAGAATGGTTCCCGATTATATTTCCGAGAAGATTATGCTCGAAAATAAAATTGATAAAAACGGTGACGGCCACTGCTATACCTGTATGGGTTGCAGAAGCTTCCTTACTCCCTATGTTGATGAGGAAGGCAAACCCAAGTATTACGGACGCTTTAATCAGGGCGTTGTAACCGTAAACCTTGTTGATATAGGTCTTTCTGCCAATAAGGATATGGAAAAATTCTGGAAGATATTTGATGAGAGAATGGAACTTTGCCACAGAGCGCTCCAAGCCAGGCACGAGCGCCTTACAGGTACCCTTTCCGATGCGGCGCCGATTCTTTGGCAGCATGGCGCACTCCTTCGTCTTAAGAAGGGTGAAACCATTGATAAGTATCTCCATGGCGGTTATTCAACCCTTTCTCTTGGTTATGCAGGTCTTTGGGAGTGTGTTTATAGCCTTATAGATAAAAAACTCACCGAAACCGAAGGCAAGGAACTTGGCCTCCAGATAATGAAGAAACTTAACGAGTATACTGCTAAGTGGAAGGCCGCAGAGTGTATCGATTATTCGCTTTACGGCACACCTCTTGAGAGTACAACCTATAAGTTCTCTAAGTGTCTTCAGCAGCGTTTCGGTATCGTTAAAAATGTTACCGATAGAAATTATATAACCAATAGTTACCATGTTCATGTTACAGAGCCTATCGATGCCTTCGATAAATTGGCTTTAGAGGCCGAATTCCAAGCATTGTCCCCCGGCGGCGCAATTTCCTATGTGGAAGTTCCCGATATGAAGAACAATCTTGATGCAGTGCTTTCGGTTATGCAGTTTATTTATGAAAATATTATGTATGCCGAACTCAATACCAAGAGTGACTACTGTCAGGTTTGCGGATGGGATGGAGAAATCGAAGTCAAAGAGGATGCCGACGGTAAACTTGTTTGGACATGTCCTAACTGCGGCAACACCGACCAGGATAAGATGAATGTTGCCCGCCGTACCTGCGGATATATAGGAACGCAGTATTGGAATCAGGGCAGAACTCAAGAAATTAAGGAAAGAGTTCTCCACCTTTAATTTAAAAAATAATGTAGGGGAGGGGTTGCCCCTCCCTTTTTCTTGGAGAAAATTATGCATTACGGAGCAATAAAAAACTGTGATATAGCTAACGGACCGGGGGTGCGAGTTACCCTTTTTGTTTCGGGCTGTACCAATAAATGCAAAAACTGTTTTCAACCGGAAACCTGGGATTTCAATTATGGAAATCCCTTCACCGATGAAACAGAAGAAAAGATAATAGAAATGCTAAAGCCCGATTATATAACGGGACTGACTCTATTGGGCGGCGAGCCTTTTGAGCCTTCTAATCAAAGGGCGTTGGTGCATTTTATAAAGAAGGTTAGAGAGGTTTATCCAAATAAAACTATATGGGCATTTACGGGCTTTACTTTTGAACGACTTAATACTATCGGTGACCACTGCAACTGCGAGGCAACTGAAGAATTTTTATCCCTTATAGATGTCCTTGTAGACGGTAGATTTGTTGAAGAACTTAAAAGTTTAGCCCTTCGTTTCCGCGGCTCCTCAAATCAGCGCCTTATAGATATGAAAAAGACCTTAGAAATGGGCGAAATCGTAATGTGGGAAGATGACCCCGTTAATTTTTAAAGTGAAAAATTTTCAAAAGCGTCGAGAAATTTTCTCGGCGCTTTTGTTCTATTTGAGGGCGCTTTTTCATACTCTTTATCAGGTGATAAAAATGACAAGCATTCAGTTTAAAAGCGCCATATCCTTTTTGCCCGAAAGGATGAAAAACGCGCTGAATAGAGTGCCTGAAAATCTTAAATCAAGAATTCAGGAAATAAGGGTGAGAGCGGGGCTTCCCGTATGCCTTACAATAGGTGGGAAAGCCCTGTTTTTAAGGGAAAACGGACAAACCTGCGAGGAACTTTTAGCCGACATTTTAAGGGCGGACAAGGATGAACTTGATACTATATTTTTAAACCTTTGCAATAGGTCGGTTTATGCTCACGAGGGCGAAATCAGAGAGGGCTTTATTCCTATGCCCTATGGTAACCGCGCAGGTGTTTGCGGCACCTTTACCGAAAACGGAAATTTTAAGGATATTTCTTCTTTGAATATAAGAATTGCAAGTCAGGTTAAGGGTTGTGCCGAAAATGTTTTCAAAGAGTTTAACGGTGGTATGCTCATAGCGGGTCCCCCAGGTAGCGGTAAAACCACAATGCTCAGGGATTTAACACGGATTTTAGCCCGTAAACATCGGGTTGCAGTGGTGGATAGCCGCGGGGAACTTTCGGGTAGTAGCATGGGGCATAGTTTTAATGATTTAGGTGAAAACACCGATGTTCTTATGATAAAAAACAAACCCCTAGGTATTGAAATTGCCGTTAGAACACTATTTCCCGATATAGTGGTTTTTGATGAAATAGGCACAGATGCGGAACTTTTCGGTGTCAAAAGCAGTTTGAATTCAGGGGTAAAGATTATAACCACCGCTCATATAGGCGAGAAAGGGGACCTTATGCGAAGAAGTGTCACCAAAGAATTACTGCTTTCGGGAGCAATAGAAAAGGTGGTTTTGCTATCCTCTTCACAACTCGGAAAAATAAAAATTTTAAGAGCGAGTGATATAAAAAATGAGGTTATTACTTAAAGCTTTAGGTATAGGACTTATTCTTGCGGCCAGTTACATATTCGGTCAGTTAAAGGTGTCGTCGCTTAAAAATCGCAAGGAAAAGTTACACCTTTTTTGCATAGGTCTTGAAGGGCTTAAAGAGAGCGTAGGTTTCGCTCAGTGGGAACTCCCGTTTCTTTATAAAAAGCACTTTAATTCCTGTTCATTTTTAACATTTGAGGGCGGCAATATAACACTTGCTGAAAAGGATTTTTCCGCGGAGGATATCGCTCTTATAAATGAGTTTTTCGAGGGTGCGGGTGCTCTCGACTGTGTTCGGGAATGTGAGCGGATAGAGTTATACATAAATCTTTTAAAAAAGCAACTGGAATGTGCAGAAGAAAAACTTTTAAATGAAGGAAAACTTTGGAAAACCCTTAGTTTATGTATGGGTATAGGAATAGGAATATTACTTTTGTAGCGGAGGGAAAAAGATGGATGTTGATTTTATATTTAAAATAGCAGCCATAGGAATTATCGTAACGGTGCTGAATCTTTTGCTTGTACGCTCGGGAAGGGAAGAACAGGCAATGCTTACCACCCTTGCGGGACTGGTGGTTGTGCTACTTATGGTGGTAAATTCCATCGCAGATTTATTCGAAAGTATAAAAGGGCTGTTCGGACTGTGACAGAACTTTTTTTAAAAATAATAGGTATTCTCTTAATTGCCGCCGTGGCTACGGTGCTTTTAAAGGGGTATAGAGGTGAATTTGCCTTTTTGGTTTCGGTAGCGGCATGTGTAGCGGTCCTTCTCCTCATTCTTAACGCCGTTTCACCTTTTATTGATTATTTAAGAGAGCTTTTTTCTGCGGGGGATATGGATTTATCCTATTTTTCGGTGGTTTTAAAGGCGTTGGCTATATCCTATATTGCTTCCTTCGCCGCCGATACCTGCCGAGATTTCGGTCAGTCTGCATTGGCTTTAAAGGCGGAGCTTGCGGGGAAATGCGCCGTTTTTGCGCTCTCTTTACCCCTTATAAAAAATGTGCTAACTACGGCTTTAGGATTTGCAAAATTATGAAAAAATTAATACTTATCATATTCTTTTGTTTTGTGTTTACTTTAGGTGTCAGCGCCGAGGAAACGGATTTATACGGCGAACAGTATGAAATAAGCGGCGCGGAAGAAATAAAGGATTTTCTCGACGGTGAAACTAAGGAGTTTTTAGAGCAAAATAACCTTGACCCGAAAAGTCCAAATTGGGTAAATTCTATCAGCAGCGAAAATATAGTAACCCATATAATTAATTTTATTAAAAGCGGCGCTAAAGCCCCCGCTAAAGCGGCGGCTGCCATAATGGGAATAATCCTTATAACCGCCGCCGTTACCTCTTTTGGCGATTCCTCGGGTAGATTTGCGCCCGCTCTTTTTGCCGCTACATTAGCGGTTGCGGGAATCGTTGCGGCGGATATATGGGGAGTAGTTTCGTCTGCGGCAGAAGCGTTAAAAGGCACTTCGTATTTTATGCTCTCTTTCGTTCCTATTTTTGTTGGTATTGTTTCGCTTTCGGGCGGAGTAATTACCTCCTCGGCTATGGGTGCTCTTTTAATAGGGGGCGCTGAGGCAGTTTCATCACTTGCATCTTTTTTTGTCCTTCCTGCTATGGGAGGTTATCTGTCTATTAGCATTTGCAGTACTGTGTCACCCCTTTTAAACGGCTCTAATATTGGGGCGGCTATAAAGAAGGTAACTTTATGGACATTATCCTTTGTTACCACTCTATTCTTAGGAATTTTGAGTATACAAACGGCGGTCAATTCTTCGGCGGATAGCGTATCTATCCGTACTGCCCGTTTTATTCTCGGTACTTCGGTGCCGTTTGCGGGGAATACCTTAGCAGAAGCCCTTACCACTGTCACGGCTTCGGTAAGTTTATTAAAAACCTCGGTGGGTATTTACGGGGTAGTGGCTTTGGCTGTTATGTTTATCCCAGTAATTTTAGAACTTATACTTTGGAGAATAACCTTACTTTTGACGGGGACGGCGGCCACCGCCTTCTCTCTTCCAAAAATTTCGGGACTTTTAAAGGCGGTTGATGATATGATTTCACTACTTTTGGCGGCGGTACTATTAATAGCAGGTATGTTTATCATAGCACTTACGGTTGTGGTAACGGTGGGTAAAGTGTAATGAGTGGATTTTATTCTTTTGTACTTAGCTTTTGTACCGTTTGTGTGGTCCTCGGCGGACTTAGTGTGATTATCCCCTCGGGAAGCTTTACAAAACCTTTACAATATATTTTTTGTCTGGTTTTTATCTGTGTGATAATCGGAAGTGTGTTCTCCATAGATAAGGTGAATTTTAATATCGTCAGCGACAGCGAAGAAACAACCGTTTCGGAAAACGGCGCGGAGATGCTCGCTCGGCAAACCTTTGAGGAGGCGTTACGGCGGGCTGGTATAAAATTCGAAAAAATAAAAGTTTTTACGGATAAAAGTGAGAGCGGCGGCATATTTATTACTGAAGTAGTAGTTTACTCTCACGAATCTTTTTCTGAAATAAACGAGATAATAAGTAGCGATGGAGCGTACGAGGTGAGGGTAATAAATGAATGATTTTTTGTGTGGTGTAAAAAACGGTTTAAAAAGTCCTAAAGCTCTTATAATAATAGGGGTTTTCGGGATTTTACTTATTGGAATTTCTTCTGTTTTCGGCGGTGATAAAACACAAACGGAAACTGTAAAAAAAACCGTAAATTTCAGTGAAGAAGACTACTGCGAGGATTTAGAAAATAAGGTTAAAAAAATCGTTACCGATATAACCGGAGATAAAAAACCTACGGTGGTGGTTACTCTTAAAAGCGGGATAAAATACTCTTACGCTGATTCTCTTAAGGAAGATGATGAGAGTAGAACGAACGAAAAAAGCGAGGAAAAAAGTAAAAGCAGTAGCAAAACCTATATAACCGTAAAGTCATCTGATGGGGGAGAGGAACCCCTTATCGTTACATATATGATGCCCGAAATCAGAGGCGTTGCTGTGATTTGTGACGGCGGAGACGATGCGGGAATAAATGAAAAGATTAAAAATGCCGTAACTGCGGCTTTTAATATAACAACAAAACGAGTATTTATTACAGGAGGAACAACTTATGAAAAAGGGTAAGGTTTTTACAAGAGGTCAGGCCGCAGTAGTGGTAATGGTATTGGCTTTGGGGGCAGCGGTTTGGCTTAATATGAAATTTTCTTCTAATGAAAAATATTTAGGTCAGGCCACCTTCGTAAGCGATAATAAGACACAAAATGAGACGGTGGCAACTTCGGGAAAAGCAGAGAAGACCGATTATTTTGCCGATGCGGTAAAGGATAGGGAAGAAGCCTATAAAACCGCAAAAGAACAGGTAGAAGAAATGCTTGATACCGAGGCTTTAACCACCGCCGAAAAAGAACAGGTAATGACCAAAATCGAAAATATCGCCCTTCGAAACGAAAAGCAGAGTAATATTGAAGCCCTTTTAAAAGCCAAAGGTTTTAGTAAAGCTGTTGCGGTTTTGGGCGATGAAAGTATAAATATAGTGGTTAAATCAGAGGGGCTTACAACCGCTCAAACACTGCAAATCCAGGATATTGTTGCCGACCAGACCGAAGTGTCTCTTGCAAATATAAAAATTATTACGATAAAATAGTTGTGATTTTTTGAAAAATATGATATACTATCCTTAACGATGAATTTCTAGATGTAAATCTTGGAGGTATATAATATGCAGGAAAACAGTGTGAAACTTTCCGTAAGCACCGAAGTTATTGAAAAAATGACCGAGATGGCAGTTAAGGAAATCGAGGGTGTTAAGGGAATTGTAAAGAAATCCGTTGATTTTAAAAACGCTATTAAATCGGGCAGCGCCTTCAAGGGCGTTAAGGTTGAAAGCATTAATGGTGCCATTGCCATAACCGTTTATATCCGTGTGGCAGAGCATGTTAATGTCCGCGCTGCAGCCGAGGCCGTTCAGGCAAATGTTAAGGATAAAATTCAGACTATGACGGGTACCGCGGTAACAAAGGTAAATGTTATTGTTTCCGATGTTGATTTTGAAAAGGCAGAAGAAACCGAAAAATAATTCAAAAACCACGCTCTTTACGAGCGAGGTTTGTTTTATATATAAAATAATTCTTGAAGAAGATAAAGATTTATAGTATAATCTATGCTGTATAACAATGTTTATAAAATATTCACAATTTTTTGAATATTGTCTGTTACCATTAAAATGCGAAATTATAAATTCTAAAACGGAGGAATAAATAATGATTGAAGTTACCGGATTAAGTAAAAGATACGGTAATCACCTTGCAGTAGATAATGTCAATTTCTCTATCAGCAAGGGTGAAGTCGTAGGTTTTCTTGGACCTAACGGCGCAGGTAAATCTACCATTATGAACATAATAACCGGCTACCTTTCTCTCACTCAAGGTGAGGTTTCGGTAGATGGATATGATGTTGCCCAGTATCCCGAGGAGGCCAAAAAGAGAATAGGATATCTTCCAGAAATTCCCCCTCTTTATGTGGATATGAAGGTTAGGGAGTATCTCAACTTTATATACGATTTAAAGAAGGTTACCTTCCCTAAAAAGCCTCATATTGATGAGATTTTGCGCCTTGTTAAAATTGATAATGTGCAAAACCGCCTCATTAAAAATCTTTCAAAAGGTTACCGTCAGAGAGTCGGCTTTGCTCAGGCTCTTGTGGGTAACCCCGATGTGCTTATTTTGGATGAGCCCACCGTTGGTCTTGACCCCAAGCAGATTATAGAAATAAGAAATCTTATTGCAAAGCTCGGAAGGAACCATACCATTATCCTATCTTCTCATATCCTTTCTGAAATTCAGGCCGTTTGCGAGCGCGTTATTATTATTAACCGTGGCCAGATAATTGCCGATGATACGCCAAATAATCTTTCCAAGAAATTATCTCGCGACCATTCTTTACTCATCAGAGTTAAAGCGGAAGAAAAGGAAATGTATAAAGCCCTTAATGCCATAAAGGGTGTTAAATCGGTTAACTGTCTTGGCTCAAAAGAAGAGGGCACATATGATTTCACCGTTGTTCCTGAGGATAATGTGGATATTCGCGCCCTTGTTTATGACCGTATAGTTGAAAGAGGAAAAACCTTGCTTTCTCTTCAAAGCAACGAACTTTCTCTTGAGCAAATCTTCCTTCGTCTTACCGAAACCGATAATGATGAAGCTAGAAGACAGTTGGGTGCGGCACCCGAAGAAACAACCGAAGAAACAGATGAAACTGCCACCGCAGTTGAAATAGAAATCGTAGAAAGTGAGGGTGAAGAATAATGACAGCCGTATTTAAAAGAGAATTCAAATCATATTTCACCACCCCCGTTGGCTTTATCATTCTGGCCGCGTTCTATTTTTTCCTAGGTCTTTACTTTGCAATGATATATAGTTACGGAAGTCCCGATGTTCCTTATGTTATTAATGTAATGTACTCCATCGCAATTTTCGCAACACCGATTATCACTATGCGACTTTTAAGCGAGGATAGAAGACAGAAGGTAGACCAAGTGCTTTTTACTTCTCCCGTTACCATAACAGGCGTTGTAATGGGCAAGTTCTTAGCAGCATTGGCCCTTTATGCTATTGCTTTTGCACCCACACTTATATTTGAAATAATAGTTGCAAGTTATGTTTCCGTAAATATACTTGCGTATCTTTATTCGCTCTTAGGCGCATTACTTTTAGGCGCAACCCTTATTTCCATAGGTATGTTTGTTTCCTCTCTCACAGAGAGCCCAACCCTTTCAGCAATTCTTTCCCTCGTAATCAATATAGTTGTTCTCTATATGGGAAGCTTTGCATCTATGGTTAAATCAAGCACTATTGCTAAAGTGTTTGAAAGCATTGCTTTTTTAAATGTTTTCGAGAATTTTTCAACCGAAATTTTCTCAATTCCCGATGTAATTTATTTCTTAAGCATAACCGCAGCATTTATATTCCTTTCGGTTCGTTCGCTTGAGAAGAGAAGATGGGCTTAAAGGAGGTGCCACTTATGTTATTTAAGAAAAACAAAGACAAAAAGGCGTCTCGCCCTAAGAGAATTAAAAATCAGGCATTGTGGAAAAAAGGCGGATATTCTGTTCTTATAACTGCCCTTGTTCTTGCAGGTATAATTGTTATTAATGTTCTTACCTCGGCACTAGCCAACCGCGTTAACCTTAAGTTTGATATGTCAACAGGTAAAGCAAATACTGTAAGTGAAGAAAATATTGAATATATTAAGGGCGTTGAAAAGAAGGTTGATATTACCGTCTGCGCCGATAAGGATACCTATGAAGAGTATCTCGCAAACTATGCGCAGACCCTTTATAATGCTCAGGGCTCTTCCGAATATTTTGCTCAGACCGTTAATATTATCGATAAATACGGTGACTATAACGATAATATTACCGTTAACTTTGTTGACCCACAAAGCACTGAGTTTTTAGAGATTTCCGCAAAATATACCTCTCTAAAACCCGCTTACGGTGATATTATTGTAAGTACTACCCACGGCGAAACTGAAAGATTTAAACACATCACCTTTAAGGATATTTATGAACTCTATGATGAGAGCGGATATGCTTCATACGGTTACAGCCAGTATCAGATAGTAGGAAATAATATTGAAACTGCAGTAACAGGCGCTATCGCGTATGTTGAAAGCGAAAAGGATAAAAAGGTTGGTATTCTTTCAGGCCATTGCGCTTATGATTATACCGAAAAGTATGTTAAACTTTTAAAGGATAATAACTACGAAACCGCTGTTATAAGCGATTCTTTGGTTACAACGATTTCCGATGAATATGACCTTATTCTTTTAATGGCTCCCACTACTGATTTTATTGCAGAAGAACTTGATGCAATTTCTGATTTCTTGGAAAATGACGGTAAACTTGGCAAGGGACTCATATTCTTTGCCGATGCAACAAATCCTGCCCTTCCAAATCTCTATGAGTTCTTGGCTCAATGGGGTATTGCTGTTGAAGAAGGCATTCTCTTTGAAACCAATGATTATTATCGCCTTAGCGAAGACCCCACAACCCTTCGCATCTATCTTCCTGATGGTGCAACCCAGTGTGTAACGGGCACCAATGTTCCTATGACCGAAACGGAGCCCGTCGAGTCAAGCATAACTGTTGAAACCCTTATGAGCACCACCGATTCGGTAGTTAACGCCCCCTTGGGTTCAGGCGCAGATTATTCCGATTATAAAGAGGATGATATGGGCGAATATGCAGGTGTTATTGAATCCTGCAAAGAGGTAACCACCGATGAAGGCGATAAGGCAAAGAGTTATATCTATGCATTTTCAAGTATAGGTTATATTCAGTCCAATTGGGCAGAATATGATGAACTTTATAATAAGGATGTTTGCCTCTTAGCCGCAGATAACTCTGCTGGTGTTGGCGATGCAGGTATAAGCTTTATTTCCAAAACCATCAGCGATGAAAGCTTTGCAAATGAGGTTACTGCCGCAGGTTCAACCCTTGTAAGAATTATATTTATGTTCTTGCTCCCCATCGTTACGATAGCTTTAGGTATTTATATATTTATTAGGAGAAGAAATTCTTAATGAGTGATTTTTTCGATAACCAGAAAGATTTAGAAATAGAAAAAGAATCAGTAGAAGAGGAGGAAAGTTTCCTCTTCTCTGACCCTCAAAAGCACGAGGATAAAAAAATTATAGCCCCAAATAAAAAGCGCAGAAATGCCATTATTTCTGCGGCCTTGGCCCTTGTTCTTCTTGCTACGGGCACCTTTGCAGTGATTAAATTTATTCCCGAAAAAGAGGATGATGCAAATTTAGGTGGCGAAACTCCTTCTATTTCTGTTTTAAAATATGAAACTGATGAGCTTAAATCGGTTTCTCTTACCAATAAGGAAGGAACATTTGATTTCCTTTCGGAAGAAAAAGAAGTAACCGTCACTGAGGGTGAGGAAGAAAAAACCGAAACCCAGATAAACTGGTATCTTAAAGGTTACGCCCCTGAGGTTTGCAGCACTTCAAGAATAGAGGATACTGTATCGGTAGTAAGCAATATCAATGCCCTTATGACCATTGATAAGAAAACACCTGCCGACTGTGGCTTTGATAGCCCTTCGGTTACCGCCAAGGTGGAAACCCATAAGGATGGGGAATATTCCGTATATATAGGAAACGAATCGCCCGATGGGTCTGGCACTTATCTTATGACGAGTAAGAACGATAAGATATATCTGGTTGAAACTTATACCCTTGATGATTTAAGTTTCACCCTTACCGATTTTGCTAATGATTCATATATAGAGGCAGCCACCTTCGAGGCGGATATTTCAGATTATAGGGATGAAAGCGGAAATATTACCACCTTTGATTATGTTAGTGTTTCGGGTAAAAAATATCCTACACCATTAAATATAGTCCCCAATACCGATAGCTTCGCTCAGTATATTTATTATACTGCCACCTCACCCATGAAGCGTTACGCGGATAATGTGGGCGATATTACCACTATGTTCACCCAAAGCACCACCGTTGCAGGTGGATATACCTTTGATGTCAGTGCTGAGTCACTAAAAAAGTATCGACTGGATAATCCTGATATCGAGGTTAGAATAAGCATTAAGGGTGAAGAAAAATTCTTCAAAATTTCTGAGGTTGACGATACCTATTGCGCCGTAATTACCGATGAAAGCAAGAATATCAAGAAGGTTGCAAAGGCATACGTTAAGGTGTTTGACAGTAAGCCCTCCGACTTTTATTATGCTCCCGTAGCCGTATATTCAGTGCTTGATATTTCCAAGTTTACAGTTACCTCTTCGGGCGAAACCTATGAATTCAATATCACCAAAAACGATGAAGAGGCTGAAAATCCCTATTCCGTTACTTTAGGCGATAAAGCCATAAAGTATGATAATTTCAAGGATTTCTATACCGTTTTTGTTGAACTTATGTGCACCGATTTCGGAACGGAAAAATTGAGCGCCCCTGCCGATACAACGGTAAATATCGCATTTATTGATGGCAGAGCCCCCGTAGAGATTAAGTTTACCAAATACAGCGCCACCAAGTATCAGTATAGTATAAACGGCGTTGATATGGGCCGCATAACTTCATCTTCATATAATAAATTTATTAAGAGCTTGAAAAATACCGTAAAATAAACCAAAACCCCGAGGTTAAACCTCGGGGTTTTTAAATTCATATTCGAAATCGAGAATTCTAATGGATGTGCTTGTTATTTCTACGGCTTCTTTATATTCGCCGAAGCCGATGAGCTGTATATTTTCGTAGGTTTTACCAATGCCGAAACAAAAAAACAAAAAACATACGGCAATTACTAAACTTAAATAAAAACTTTTAAAAAACAGTTTCAATTTTTATCATCCTAAATTATTTAATGTGTTTATAAGAGCGTTTGATAATAGCTCCGCTGAATAGGTGACTTCCTCTATTGAATTGGCGTCGGTGCCAATTTCGATGAGCATCGAGCCTGTGGATAAACTACCGTTATAATTCTTTGCAACCAAGCTTATAGAACGGGCGAGGGAAGGATACATAATTTCTAAATTTTGTTGCAGTTTTACGGCAAGTTTAAGGTTTTCCTTCCAGTTCGGAAAATTCTTTACCGAGCCTGATTGCGCACCCATAACAAGCATAATCTGCGCCGCCTTTTTGCCGTTTATATCGGCAGTAAGTTTTACTTTATCCGTATCATTTTGGGCTATGGCGTCACGGTGCAAATCTATAACGATTTTTATATCAGGGTATTTTTTAAGATATGAGGAAACGGTTTTGGCAGAGCGGGAATAACTTCCTGAATATGATGGGTAATCGTGTAGGGTAGTATCGTGAAGGGTGACTATCCCCGCGCCATTGAGTTTATCAGCCACGATTTTGCCAAGAAAAGCCATATTTTTATTTGTATCGGTGGTACGGCTTTGGTCTATATCCGTATAAAAATCTCGATTTTCAGAAAGGAAGGTTTCAGTGGTGTGAGTGTGCATTATAAGCACCTGAGGCGCACCGTTTTTCTCTACCTTAAATTTCAAAGGAGAATTTAAAAATTCCTTTAAATCAATTTTCAAAGAGGTGTTATTTTTTAAATAAACATTGTTATATGAGGTGTTTGCGGTGTAGGGTGAAATAAATCGCTCTACAACCTTACCCAAAACCGTACCTGATGAGGCGGTGGGAACACTTTCACTTTCGGTGCTGGGGGGAGTTTCACTAGTTTCGTTCTGTGTTTCGGTTTGCGGTATGGTAGGAGTTTCTGTTACCTCGTCTTCCTTTTCTGATAAAGAAGGAACATGGGGAGAAATAGATGAAACAATATTATCCTTTGGGTATAAAATCTGCGCACCGCCGCCAAAAAATACAGCTATACAAAGTACCGAAACCGTAACTATTCGCGCAACCGCAAATCTTAACTCCATAAAAACCGCCTCTCATTCATTTAAGTTTATGAAATGAGAGATATAATTATGTCAATTCAGCGATAGTTTCAGGGTCTAAAGAAGGATGTAAAAATCGGTTGAGAGCGAGGGATAAAAGTTCGGCGGCACGGGAAATCAGAAGGTCAATATCCTTTGGGGTTACCATCATATTCTCTTCACCGCTAAAATCAATTACAGTGGGCATACCTATGGCGATTACGGGAACGCCCAGAGATTCTTTATTAAAGGTTTTTCTTCGGTTTTTAACCCCTGAGCCTGGGGAAATACCCGTATCTGTAAGTTGAAATGTGGAGCAGAGCCGCGAGGTTTCTGCCGCTGCTAAAGCGTCTATAACGATTACGGCCTCAGGCTTTATGAAATCCACCGCCGCCTTTACAAATTCCTTTGTTTCAACCCCTGTTTTGCCCATAACGCCTGGAGTAATAGCGGAAACTGAGATGAGGGAAGAAAGCCCTGCACTTTTTTTAAATTCTCCCGATAAATGCCTTGTTGCAAGTATCTTGTTTGCCGTCAGCGGTCCCAGAGCATCAGGGGTTATATCGTGATTGCCAAGTCCCACCACCGTAACGCTTTTGGGCGGTTCCCCCATAAGCTTTTTAAGGGCGGAAATAAGCGACTCTACAACATTTTCGGCATTGGTTATTCGGTCAAGCCGCTCAAATTTGAGGGTTATATACCTACCTTTTGGTCTCTTTATCGACCTTGACACCTCATCATCAAGGATTTCGGTATATTCAAAATCTATATCGTTTTCTTTATAGATTTCTATAGTACAACCTTGAGCTAAAGTTTTAATATTTTCCTTTTGTTCGCAAATTAAATCTGTTCTTACAGACATAATATCACCTTCTCTTTATATTCTTGACAGATTTTCTCTAAATATAAAAGCCGTCAGGAAATTCCTGACGGCTAAATAAATTTTTATTTTAATTTAGGCCTTGTCCGCATACTTTGCCATAATCTTTTTAATGCGGTCAACGGGGTTAAGAAGACTGCTTATGGAGTTGTCGTTATTGAGTGTATCAACGAGAAGGGCAATATACTTTGACATATTAACGCTGCAGTACCAATCTCTTGATAAAAGCTCGGGAGTCTGATAAATAAGGTTGGTGGTAAACACCTTATCAATAAGACCTCTTTCGTAGTAATCGTCGAACTTATCAAGTCCGTCAACAAAAAGGCCAAAGGTGGAGAAGATAAAGATTCTGCCTGCACCGTTTTCTTTAAGTTTTGCTGCAATATCAAGCATTGACTCACCCGAGGAAATCATATCATCAACGAGAATTAAATCCTTACCCTTAATATCGTTTCCTAAAAATTCGTGAGCTTCAATGGGGTTTCTGCCGTCAACTACAATGGAGTAGTTTCTGCGCTTATAGAACATACCGAGTTCGAGGCCTAAAACGGAGGAGTAGTAGATACATCTTCCCATACCGCCTTCATCGGGGGAAACTATCATAGCGTGTTCGCGGTCCAGTTTAATATCGGGAACATTTTTGAGAAGCGCCTTAATCATCTGATAGGTGGCTTGTACATTATCAAAGCCGTCAAGAGGAATAGCGTTGTTAACGCGGGGGTCGTGAGCATCAAAGGTGATGATGTTTTTAACACCCATACTAACAAGCTCTTGAAGAGCCATTGCGCAATCCATAGATTCGCGGGCGGTTCTTCTATGTTGCCTGCCCTCATAGAGCATAGGCATAATAACGGTGATTCTTCGCGCCTTACCGCCGAAAGCGGCGATAACGCGCTTAAGGTCTTGGAAATGGTCATCGGGACTCATAGGAACAGTTTGTCCGTACATTTTGTAGGAAACATTGTAGTTAAAGCAGTCGCAGATAATAAAGGCATCAAGACCGCGAGCGGTGTGATTTAAAACTGCTTTTGCTTCGCCAGTTCCAAAACGGGGACAGTTGGGGGTGATAACGAAAGATTGGTCGCCTTCGACACCTCTCCACTCTTTGAGATAATAATCCACCTTTTCGGATATGCTCTCGCAACCGCGCATACTTACGATGGCTAAATCGCCGTAAGGAGTGTGCTTAAAGTTGATACTGGACATATGAAATTCCCTCCACCATATTAATTTTGTAATATTATAACATATTTTCATCTTCAAAAAAAGACCTTTTCCTAAAAAATATTATATAATAATTAAAAAAATTTATTTTATACTTTTATGAGATTTTACAAAAAAATGAATTGATATGGCGGTAATTATATGTTACAATTGAAAATGTATTATAATGTTTAAACTTAGAGGAGATGTTTAAATATGCCGAAGGTAACACTAATAGCTCATACTCCGTTTCCTGCAAAAACTGTTGCAGCCGCCGCAAAACTTTGTTATAGTTCTGCGGGAATTGATGAACTTTTAACGGGGCTTACGGATGAAAAAGCCGCCGATTTTGTGGAAATGCTTTCAGACCTCGGTCACGAAAGTCCTACCGAACACGCCTCCTTTACCTTTGGGATTGAGGGTGTTTCCCGTTCTTTTTTAGCCCAGATTACAAGGCATAGAATTGCTTCTTATTCCGTGAAAAGCCAAAGATATGTTAAAGAGGGCTCTTTTGAATATGTAACTCCCCCTGAGGTTGCTTTAGATGACGAGGCGCTCCTGCTTTATGAGGAATCAATGCGCGCCGCCCAAGAGGCATACGATAAAATAACCAATATTTTAACTGCTAAACATAAAGAGGCATTTTTAAAGGAAGGAAAGGACGAAAAAACCGCCGCCCGTATGGCTCAGAAAAAAGCTATTGAGGATGCGAGATTTGTCCTTCCCAACGCTTGTGAAACCAAAATGGTGGTTACTATGAACACCCGTTCACTGCTTAATTTCTTCCGCCACCGCTGTTGTACCCGCGCCCAGTGGGAAATTCGCGATGTGGCAGACCAGATGTTAGCGCTTGTAAACGAGGTAGCGCCTGAACTCTTTAAGAAGGCAGGGCCTCCATGTGTCGCAGGTCCTTGCCCCGAGGGTAAAATGTCTTGCGGACGAGCAAGAGAAATGAAAAAAATATACGAGGAACTTAAAAACAATGGGTAAACTTATAGTTATTGAAGGGCTTGACGGATGCGGCAAATCTACCCAGCTCGAACTCCTTCCAAAAGCGCTTAAAGAGAAAAATATTGATTGCAAAAGCGTTTCCTTCCCCGATTACGAGAGCGATTCAAGCGCCCTTGTAAAGATGTATCTGGGTGGGCGTTTCGGCACTAAACCGGGAGATGTTAATGCTTATGCCGCTTCGGTTTTTTATTCCGTTGACCGCTATGCCTCTTATAAAGAGGTTTGGGGCGAATTTTATGAGTCGGGCGGAACGGTGGTTTCGGGTAGATATACTACTTCAAATGCTATCCATCAGACCTCAAAGCTTCCAAGAGAACAATGGGAAGATTTTCTTAATTGGCTCTATGATTTTGAGTATAACAAGATAGGAATTCCCAAGCCCGATAAGGTGATTTTTCTTGATATGCCAGTGGAGGTTTCTCAAAAACTTCTATCAAATAGATATGAGGGTGATGAGGAGAAAAAGGATATCCACGAAAGCGATATTGAGTATCTTAACAATTGCCGCAAGGCCGCTAAATTTACCGCCGATTATTCGGGTTGGACAACCATTCCTTGCGCCAAAAACGGAGAGCCTCGTAGCATTGAGGATATCGCCGCCGATGTTTTGGAAGAGGTGCTCAAATGATTTACATCTTTTTAGCAGATGGCTTTGAGGAAATGGAAGCCATAGCGCCTATTGATATTCTTCGCAGAGGCGGAGTGGATATTAAAACTGTCAGCGTAACCGAGGATAAAAAGGTTGTGGGCGCTCACGGAATAGAGGTAACTTGCGACCTTTCGAGTTGCGAAGCCGATACCGATAATTTAGAAGGAATAATCCTTCCCGGCGGTATGCCTGGTACATTAAACCTCCAGAAAAGTCCTCTCGTTCAAAAATATCTAGACTATGCAGATAGCAAAAAACTACTTATTGCCGCTATCTGCGCCGCGCCCTCGGTTTTAGGACATAAAGGACTTTTAAGGTGTAAAAAAGCCACCTGCTTTAAGGGCTTTGAAAAGGATTTGCAGGGCGCTACAGTTCTTACGGACAAGGTGGTTAGGGATGCTAATATCATCACCTCTTGCGGAGCAGGTGCCGCCTATGATTTCGGGTTTATGATTCTTGATTATATAAAGGGAAATAGCGAAAATAGTAAAGAAATTTCCGCTTCCATGAGATATTCGGAGTGAGATTATGAAGAAATTTAAAAAACCGATTATAATCGGCGTTATAGCCGTTTTGGTTATTGGAATAGGCGTATTGGCTTTTGTCGGATGCGACTTTTTAGGTATCGGTATAGGTAAAGGCAAAAATATAGAACTTGAAGTCGAGAAGGGCTCTTCTACTACCGCAATAGTTAATGAACTTAAAGAGTCGGGCGCCATAAATTGTCCGCTTATGTTCCGCGTATATTCCAAAATCAAGGGGTATGACGGAATGTATAAATACGGCGTATATAAATTTAAAAACGATATTGGCTATTCCGCTATTGCAGATAAACTTATGTATGAAGGCGAGAAGGCAAAAACCGTCACCGTCACCATTCCCGAGGGTACAGGCATTAATGACTATACCAAAAATGTTAACGGTGAAAAGGTGACAGTCCCAGGTATAGCAACACTTCTTGAGAAAAAAGGTGTCTGCACCAAAGAGGATTTCTTAGATGCAGTTAAAACCTTTGAGCCAACTTCCGACCTTATTAAAGGCAATAACGCTTCAAATGTTTATTATACTCTTGAGGGTTATCTTTTCCCCGATACATATAATTTCTACGCATATGATTCTAAAGAGTGCGCGCGCCTTGCCGTAGAGAGAATGGTTAAGGCGGCTGAAAGCAAAATCACCGAGGATATGTATAAAAAAGCCGAGGATAGAGGCCTTACAATGCACGAGGTTTTAACGCTCGCTTCTATAGTTCAGATGGAAGCGGGTAATAATACCAAAGAAATGAGCAAGGTTGCGGCGGTATTTTATAACCGCTTAAATAGCCCCTCATTTGCTACTCTCGGTTCATCACCCACCTGTTTTTACGGTAGGTCTTTCGAGGGTGATGACGGAAGATATAATACTTATAATGTTGAAGGTCTGCCACCAGGACCCTTATGCTCACCGGGTATTGACGCTATAAATGCGGTTTTAAACCCCGAAAATAACAGTCCCTACTATTATTTTGTTACCGATAGTAAAGGAAATTTCTATTTCCATAAAACTCTGGCTGAACAAAATGTAACTATAAATAAACTTAAAGAAGGAAAAAACTGGATATATGAGTACTTCGATTAAGGTGCCCGAGCTTCTTTGCCCTGCGGGAGATTTAATCCGCCTTAAAACTGCGGTGGATTTCGGCGCAGATGCGGTTTATATTGCAGGCGAGGAATTCGGTATGCGCACCGCCTCGGCAAATTTTAATAATGAGGATTTAAAAAAGGGTATAGAGTATGCTCATAGGTTTGGTAAAAAGGTGCATATCACCTGCAATACCATTCCCCATAACGATGAAATGAAGCGTCTGCCCGAATTTTTGGAAACCGTAAATGATTTGGGAGCCGATGCTATAATCGCGGGAGATTTAGGCACCATAAATTTAGTTAAAAAATATGCCCCAAACTGTGAACTTCATATTTCGGTGCAGTCGGGCATTGTTAATAGCCATACCGCTAACGCCTTTTATGAAATGGGCGCAAAGCGAGTCGTTTTAGCTCGCGAACTTTCTTTAAAGGAAGTAGAACAAATAAGAAACGAAACACCAAAGGACTTAGAAATCGAGTGTTTTGCTCACGGCGCTATGTGTGTTTCCTTTTCTGCAAGATGTCTTCTCTCAAGTTATATGACAGGTCGCGATGCTAACCGCGGCGACTGCGCTCAGCCTTGCCGTTGGAGTTATTCTCTTATGGAGGAAAAGCGCCCAGGTCAGTATTTCGATATAACCGAAACCAATAAAGGTACCTATATTCTTAACGCTAACGATATGTGTATGGCCCACCATCTTGATAAGATGGCGGCTGTGGGTGTTGATAGCATTAAGATTGAAGGCAGAGCTAAAACCGAATATTATGTTGCGGTAACCGCCAATGCTTATAGAGGCGCCCTTGATAGCTTGAAAGCTTGTGAAGGTGAGTGGAAATTACCCACTTGGGTAGAAGAAGAGCTTAATAAAATGAGCCATCGCACCTATTCAACGGGCTTTTATTTCGGTACCCCTGAAAACGCTCAAACCTATGAAAATGCAGGGTATATCAGAGATTATGCCGTTGCGGCCAATGTGGACGGTTATGAAAATGGCTTTATTCTTGCTACCGTTAAAAACAAGTTTTTAAGAGGACAAGTTTTGGATTGCCTCGAAGCAGGTAGCGTACCCTTCTCAGTGCCTACCGATATTCTTCTTGATGAAAAGGGTAACCCCATCGAAATGGCTAATAAACCGATGATGAAGGTTAAAATACCCTTCCCGAGAGAAATCAAAGCGGGCTCAATGCTTCGTATGAAGGTTGATTAAGTAAATCACCACAAATACCTAATAAAATTAAGTAAAACACCCGAAAAAAATTTTTTTGAAAAGAAATTCTAAAAAGGGTTGATTTTTAAAAAACAGTGTGTTATAAGTATCTCGAAAAACGGTTTTTAAACCGGAGGTGCTTATTATGAAGTGTGAAAACCTACGAAGTAATAAACCTATATCCGAATCCTTGCGACGACGGATAGAAACAAAGTCAATCGAAAATGAAGAAATAAAAATTGCTATTGTCGGCGATATTTTGCTAAACTCAAAATACGGGGAATCGGCTTTGGTTATAACCAATAGTCGAATTTTCTGCGTTGAGGAGAGCGACACCGACAGTAGTTTTTTTATTACCTTCAATGAGGTTAAATCTGCTCGTGTTGAAAGAAAGTACGGCAACGCGGTTCTCTTTATTAACGAAAGAAAGGTTATGCGTTTTAGCTTTTCTATCGTGAGTTTAATGGAATCGGTTTGCGACCAATTTAACGCCATGGCGGCAGGGGATAGTATAGAGGAAGTCATAGGTAGAATCGAGGCAAGTGTGGATAAGCTTATATGCTGTTGCCCAAAATGCGGCAGAACGCTTATTCACCCAGGCGCTGAGTGCGTTAACTGTATGAGCAAGGGGAAGCTTATTAAAAAGTTGTGGACATATATTGCCCCTCAAAAATGGGTACTCCTTTTATGCCTTTTTATGTCGGGTCTTGCAACTGCTTCACAGCTTGTTCCCCCATACATATCTAAACTTCTGGTTGATGATGTTTTACCTAACAACGATATAAAACAGTTATTTATCCTTGTTATAGGACTGTTTATTCTCTATCTTTTGCAGGGCGTTTTGGGCTCTGTGAGGGGTTATCTTGTGCGAAATGCGGGTAACCGAATAACCTCGCGGCTTCGCAGTGATGTTTACGCTAAAGCCCAGTATCTTCCCATATCTTTTTACGATAAAACAAGCACGGGCTCAATTATTTCCCGAATAAGCGGAGATACTTCTACCATAAATAGCTTTATGATGACTATAACCCAAGAGGCAATAGTGCAGGTGTGTACTATGGTGGGCATCGTAGTTATTATGATTAGCTTAAACTGGAAATTGGCCCTTTTATCATTAACCCCTGTTCCCGTTGTTGTTCTTTTATCAAGATACTTCAGTAAAAAGGTGCGCCCTATTTATCAAAGAATATGGAGAAAGTGGGCCAAGGTCAGCAATATGCTTACCGATTCCTTACCTGGTATCAGAGTTATTAAATCTTTCACCGCGGAAAAGCGCACTGTTCAAAAATTTGACCAATATAACGAAACATGGTTTGATGAAAATAAAAAGGCGGCCGCCCTCGGCACACTTTTCCCCCATATTTATACTATGCTTATGTCATGCGGCTCTTTGGCAATTTGGGCATTCGGAGGCAGATGGGCTATGAATAACACTTCGGGTATGACTGTGGGACTTTTGGTTTCCTTCATATCCTATGCTTCTATGTTCTATAACCCTGTGAGATTTTTCGCTAATCTTTCGGATAGTTATCAACACGCCCTAACTTCTTGCGAAAGGGTGCTGGATATTATCGATGCCGACCCCGAAGCCAACTTTGGCACAAGAACGGATATTAAAAACTTCGAGGGTAAAATCGAGTTTAGAAATGTTAATTTCTCCTTCGATAAAACTAAGAAAACCCTTGAAAACATAAATCTTACCATAGAGTCGGGGGATATAGTAGGAATAGTAGGAACAACGGGCTCGGGTAAAAGCACCCTTATAAATCTTTTTATGAGAATGTACGACGGCTATGAGGGCGAAATCCTCGTGGACGGAGTTAATATTAAGGATATCGAGCTTACCCATTTTCGCAGTAAAATTGGTTTCGTTCAGCAAGAGCCCCTTATGTTCCACGATACCATATTTAATAATATCGCCTTCTCCAATCCTAACGCCTCGGTTGAGGATGTTATGAATGCGGCGGATATCGCCAATGCTCACGGCTTTATTTGCAATATGCCCGATGCTTATGATACAATACTCGGTGAACGGGGAACTGGTCTTTCGGGCGGTGAAAAACAGCGTTTATCCATTGCCAGAGCGGTTATGAAAAATCCTTCTATTCTTGTTTTCGATGAGGCAACTGCTTCGGTGGATAGTGAAACAGAGCACCTGATTCAAGGCGCTATTGAGGGTCTTATTTCGGGCAGAACTACCATTATGATAGCCCACCGACTTTCCACTTTGCGCAAAGCCAATAAGATAGTGGTTGTGGATAAGGGTAAAATAATCGAGTGCGGAACACCCGAAGAGCTTTTAAGCAAAAAGGGTAAATATTACCGCCTTATTGAAATTCAAGGGCTTCTTGAAAAAACGGAAGAGGAGGGGAAATAATGTCACGAATTTTTATTGAAAACGATAATGCAAAAATTCATCTTCGCGATGATTTTTATCTTGATTTAGAACTTTATACAGGTGAAAAATTCGAAAAACTGACGCCTCGCAGATTATTCCCCGTTTCGGGTGCTGAAAGGTATATTACTCTAATAAAAGATAGAGAAGAGGTTGCGGTAATAAGGGATATAAAAAGCCTTATGCCTCAAAGCCGAGAAGCAGTTAAAGAAGCTCTTAACGAGCATTATTTTATTCCTAAAATTGAGGAAATTATTAAGTCGAATGAAAAGGGCGGTGTTCTAAAAATTACCGCGAGGACCGATAGAGGAATATGCGAGTTTGATGTGGCGGATTTTTACCGAAGTATAAATGTGCTTTTTGACCGCAGAGTGCTTATAAGAGATACCAACGATAACCGTTATGAAATACCGGACCTTGATAAAATCGATTACCGAAGCATAGCAAATTATATATTGTAAATCATTAATTAGGAGTAAATAAGATGAAATTAGTTTTAGCCATTGTGAACAATGATGACTCCGCCTGCGTTGCGGGTGAGCTTACCCGCGGGGGCTTTTCCATCACTAAACTTTCTACTACAGGTGGATTTCTGCAAACGGGTAATACTACCTTACTTATAGGCACGGAAGATGACGAGGTAGAAAAGGTTAAGGATATTATCCGCAAACACAGTGTAACTCGAAAGAAAAATACCCCCACCGATTCTTCCTTCGGCAGAGGACTTATGCCTACTGATACCTCTGTGGAAACTGAGGTAAAGGGCGCAACAGTTTTTGTGCTTGATGTAGAAAGTTTCGAAAAACTTTAAAATAAAAACCAAAGTTTCGGCTTTGGTTTTTTTATTTTCTGGCAATACTTTTTATGAGGTGTTGCAAGGTGGAAAACAATTTATTTGAAAAGGTCTTCTCAAGAAGGGCTACGGTCTGCTTTTTCGTTCTTATGCTAATGCTTCTGACCTGTGTTTTGAGGGTGGCGGTTATAATGAATGGAGATTTAGAGGCGGCAAGTACAAATCAGTCAAGCTATAAAATTAAAATAGGTGATATAAGGGGTACAATTTATGATAGAAATATGGTGCCTATAACCAATGGGGAGAGCGAAATTTACGGTATCGCCCTACCGAAGCCCACGGCTATAACCGCAGTTTCTTCTATACTTTCGGGGGAGGAACTTTCGAGGGTTTTGGAAACCCTTAAAAATAATAAACCTGCCGTTTTTAAAACCGAAAAAACTATCGAGGCGGATGGTGTTTCCTTTACAAAAGTATATAGTAATGAAAGCAGAATTTTATCCCCCCATATAATTGGCTATACCAATACTGAGGGCCATGGGGTTTCAGGAATTGAGGCGGCTTATGATGAGTTTTTATATAGCGAAAGCGAGGTAAGCGCCGCATATATAATTGATGGCAAGGGGAGGGCTTTAAAAGGTCTTTCTCCCTACTTTCAAAACGATTTAAGCGAGGTTACAAAAGGGGTGGTAACCACCCTTGATGTCAATATCCAAAGCATAGCCGAGAGAGCGGCAGAGGGTATAGAAAAGGGGGCAATTATAGTTGCCGAAACGAAAACGGGTAAAATCAGAGCGAGTGTCAGTAAACCCACATTTGATATGGAAAATATAGGAGATTATTTGGAGAATGAAAATGCACCGTTATTAAATAGAACGCTTCAGTGTTTTAGCGTGGGCTCTTGCTTTAAGCCCTGCGTTGCCGCCGCGGCCTTGGAAAAGGGAACGGCTTATTTTAATTTTGAGTGTACGGGTAAAACCCATATTATTGATAGAGATTTTAAGTGCCATAAGCGAGAAGGTCATGGGCTAATGGATATAAAATCGGCTATTGCAAATTCTTGCAATACCTTTTTCTATACCTTGGGTATTAATACGGGAGCGAAGGAAATTTATAATATGGCTTCAACCTTGAGTTTCGGAAGCAGTATAAGGATAGCGGAAAATATAGAAACGGCAAAGGGAAATCTGACTGAGCTTTCGCGACTATCAAACCCCGCATCACTTGCTAATTTAAGCATAGGTCAAGGGGATTTGCTTTTAAGCCCCGTAGCAATGTTGAATTTATATTCTGCCATAGGGGGAAACGGTACCTACCGCATTCCTTCCCTTATAGAAAAAACCATAAAGGAAGGGGAAACAAAGCAATACGAAATTTCTAAACCTACAAGGGTTATGAGTGAAAAAACGGCAGAGAAATTAAGGGACTATTTAAAAGCGGTGGTGGAAGAAGGAACAGGTGCCTCTGCAAAGCCTCTCACAACCACCGCCGCGGGTAAAACCGCTACCGCCCAAACAGGCAGATATAACGGTGAGGGCGTAGAAATAAACAACAGTTGGTTTTGCGGCTTTTTCCCCTTCGAAAACCCTAAATATACAGTTATAGTTATGGCAGAGGAAAGCACCACGAGAGCGGTCTGCACCGCCTTTGCCCAAATAGCAGACTGTATAACGGAATTAGAAACTCTTGGGTAGCGATTTAATAAATAGTATAGGAGATGTATGTAGGGGAGGCGTTTCGCCTCCCGTTTTGTGTTTTGGGAAATTGACGGGAGGGGTAACCCCTCCCCTACAAAATGTGCTTAATATATTAATATATAAAATAAATAGAACTTGACATATACCGATATTGTGGTATAATTGTATACAATTATACTAGCCAAAGCATTCAAGTCCAAATCGGCCTATAAGGGCGGTTTTAAGGCGTCTTTTGGCTTTTTGTCGCACATAAGCGACGGAATTATGTGCTTCGCATCACCAAAATCCACTCATAAAACCGCGTCTTTTAGGTCGCAGAATTTTGTGATAAAAGGATTTTATGGTGTGGCGCGGCACAAAACACAGCAAATCCTGTCGGATTTGCCAGTATTTTAACAAAGCCACTCGCATGCTTCCAAAAGACAGTATGACGCTGACATTTGGCGAGATGGTGGATGTGATCACGGACCGGCGTCTCATGAAAAATGTTGTGAAAAATATTTTGTCCAATAGTGTAAAGTATCGTAGAACCGACGTTCCTGGAGAGATTCATGTATCCTGTGTACGTCGCGACGGTATGATTGAGTTTCATTTCCGTGACAATGGCATTGGCTTTGATCAAAAACACGCGGAGCAGATTCTGGAACCATTCGTACGTCTTCACAACGAAGAGGCTTATGAGGGAAATGGACT
>JAZRNX010000089.1:0-7297 GCA_045648365.1 Acutalibacteraceae bacterium | reverse complement strand
GTAACTTCCCCCAGCACCTTCCTAACAGGAACTATTGAGACCGAAGTTATGAAGGAACTTGGCTCTGAAGAAACCGAGATGAAGACCTTTACTTATGCCGACCTCGCTATGAGCACCTCTATTGCTATGAAGAACTTAAAGGTTATCGATGCCTATACCACCCATAACGGCGGTGATAACGATGGCGCTATGACACTTACATGTCAATCAGACGGTACCACGATTGACGTTCGTACCATAGTTCTTTATGATGAAAACGGCAAGATGAAGACCGAAGCCGATTACCTTGGCAAGACCATTGACGTAACCGGTATCGTTGATTACTTTAGCGGCAGTTATCAGGTTAAGGTTTTTGAAACCTCTGATATTAAAGTACATTAAGTGTGATTTCTAATTGCACTATAAAAAGGAGATAAAAATATGAAAAGAATCATTGCTATGGCGCTTTCCGTTTTAATGCTTCTTACCCTCTTCGTAGGTTGCGGCAAGAACGAAGCGCTTGAAAGCGCAAAAGCTTACCTTGAAAACATGTATCAGACAGGTAGCAAGGACGAGCCCATGAACCTTATGTCTGACAAAGAGGTTTTGACCGTTGTTACAGTTGACGGTAAGACCTACGATGTTGAATGGTCCGTAGAGGTTACCGAAGGCGATAAGGAAGCTGTTAAGGTTTCTGAGTCTGACAAAGAGAATACCGCTATTATCGATATTCCCGACCTTCCCGAATCAGATATCCTCTTCACCGCTATCGCTACCATTAAGGACAAGAAGAACAGTGTTGAAGCTAAGTTCGATTACAAAGTAATGGGACTCAATGTTGCAGGTGGCGACGCTGAAACTATCCTTAATGACGCTTATGCTCTTAAGGACGGCGAAAAGATGGATGCACCCAGCACCCTTACAGGTAAGATTACCAAGATCGACACTCCCTATAGCGCTCAGTATAAGAATATTACTGTAACTATAGTTGTAGAAGGCTTCGATGACAAGCCCATTCAGTGCTATCGCCTTAAGGGCAACGGCGCCGATAAGTTAGCAGTTGGCGATACTATTACCGTTACCGGTACCATCATCAACTATAAGGGCAAGGTTCAGTTTGATGCAGGAAGCGAAATTAACACCATCGTTAAGGCAGACGGCACCACAACTAACAATCCTACTACCAACAATGGCGGTTCTACCAATAACGGTGGTTCCACTAACAATGGCGGCTCTACCAACAACGGCGGCTCTACCAACAACGGCGGTTCCACTAACAATGGCGGTTCTACCAATAACGGCGGCAGCATCACTACTACTAATAAGAGCCCCGCTACTATCGTAGCCGAAGCTTATGCCCTTGCTGACGGCCAGTCACTTCCATATATTGCTACCCTCACAGGTAAAGTAAATACCATCAACTCTGCTTTTGAAGATGTATTTGGTGGACAGATTTCTGTTACTATGACCGTTGAAGGCAAAGATATTTACTGCTGCAAAATGAAGGGTAATGGTGTTGATAAGGTTGCCGTAGGTGATACCATCACTGTTTCAGGCGTTATTAAAAACTATGGCGGCACCATCGAATTTTATTGGGATGCTAACAGCGGCACCGAAGTTACTATGAATAAGCGCGTTGCAGGTTCAAGCTCCGTTGCTACTCTTTCTGTTGTAGCTAACCCTGTACCTGGTACCGCTTATAAGTTCGGTATGCTTCAGAAAAATATGAATAATAGCATTTACTATATCAAGAAGACGGGAGAAATAGCTTCCAAATATTATTTAGCTTCTGCTCAGTTGCCCGATACTGCTATGGATGTATATCTTGAAGAAACTACAGGCGGTTACCACCTCTATGGTATGGTTAACGGAACTACTAAGAAGTATTTGAATATGTCTGTGAACGGCACTCATGTAAACGCTGTTTTGGGCGATACCGCTACCACTGTTTATACCTATGATGCTACACTTCAGACAATGGTTAGCACACAGAATAGTAAGCCCTATGCTTTTGGCAACTACGGTACTTATACCAATATTTCTACTACCGATACCACTAAGGATGACGGTTTCGTTCTCAAGTTCTATAAATAATTCCCTTTCTGTTTAAGTATAAATCCAAAAACGGTAACGGCTCGTCCGTTACCGTTTTTTTGTATCTTCAATTATACATTGTAGGGGCGTACCTGTTGGACGGTGGATTTTGCGAAGCAAAAGACGGAGGGATATTGCCTCCCTTGCCTAAAGGGAGGTGGCAAAACCAAAGGTTTTGGCGGAGGGATATTACATCGTCCTAATGACAAATCAATAGATATAGCATAAAATCTTTGTAATATCCTCCCACCATCTTCGATGGTCCCCCCTCCTTTAGGCAAGGAGGGCTTTGCCGTTCCCAACACAAAAAAATTTATTGATATGCTTGTAGGGGAGGCGTTTCGCCTCCCCTACAAGCATAAATCTCAATATATCGTACATTAAATAATGGATACCACCATATTTATCCCGAAAAGCAAAAATTTTAACAAGATATTGTGAAAATTTTGTTTTTTTACTGTTGACAGTTATTGAAATTATATATATAATATATCTATAGGAATATTATGCTATTTTGTCGTAATATGTCCTATGGATTTAAGCGATGATGGAAGTGGGACCGTACTACCCCATTTCCGAAAAAATTAAAATAAAGGAGATAATGAAAATGAAATCGCAAATCACAAAAATCGTTTCCCTTCTCGTTTGCGTTTGCTTGATAGTTTCAGGTATGATTCTTTCAACATCCGCAGCAGAAAGCAGCACTACTATTTCTTTTGCTGATAAAGCACAGCGCACATCCTACTCCACCACCAAACAGGTATGGGAGCAAAACGGTATTACCGTTACAAACGAAAAGTCTTCTTCTACCAATAATGTTGGAGACTATGCTAACCCAGGTCGTTTCTACAAGGGTTCTAAAACAACTGTTGCATATCCTGGTATGACCAAGCTTGTAATTGATTCTACCGGTGCTGAGGCAAAGTATGTTGCTTGGGATACCTCTTTCAGTAACAACAATGCTACAGCTTCTGTTGCAAATAATATTACAACCATTACATTTGCAACTCCTGTTGACTCATTCACATTTAGCTCAATGTCAGCTCAATGCCGTGCTAATTCTATGACAGTTTACTATGAAAGCGCAGGCGGCGACGGCGACGATAATACCGGCGCAGGCGGCACAACTCCTACTCCTACACCCACTCCTACCGACCCTGCAGATGGTAGCACTTTAACTATCGCTCAGGCAATTGAGCTTGCTGATTCTAAAGCAAACGGCACTTATACCACCAACAAGTATTATGTTGAAGGCAAAATCAAGAACGTTTATAACACCGAGTATGGTAATATGTACATTGAAGATGCAGCAGGCAACGAGTTCTGCATTTACGGTACATATAGCGCAGATGGTCAAACTAGTTATAAAGATTTAGCAACCAAGCCTGTTGCAGGCGATACTATTAAGGTTTATGGCGTTATTGGTAATTACTATAATGCTAACTCCAACACGAAGACCCTTCAGATGAAGAATGGTTGGATTGTTGAGCATACTAAAGGTACCCCCCCTGTAAACAATGACCCCGCTGCTGATAGCGTTCTTACTGTTAAGGCAGCTATTGAGCTTGGTCTTTCCAAGAGCAGCAACGTTTTCACCGAGTATAAGTACTATGTAACCGGTGAAATCACCGAAATCTACAATGAGCAGTATGGTAATATGAGAATTAAGGATGCTGAAGGCAATATTCTTACTCTCTATGGAACCTACAATGAAGATGGTAGCGTTCGTTTTGATGCTTTAACCGAAAAGCCCGCAGTTGGTGATACCGTTACCGTTTATGGTATTATCGGTCAGTTCAACAATACTCCCCAGATGAAGAACGGTTGGTTTAAGGCAGCTCCCGCTGGTGACGACAACCAAGGTGGTAACACTGATGATAATCAGGGTGGCAACACCAATACCGGCGCAGGCACAAACACTGGTGCTAACACCAACACCAACACAAATACTAACACAGGTAGCACAACTACTACCACTCCCGCTCCCGAAAAGAGCCCCGAGACCGGTGATTCCATCGCTCTCTATATCGTAATGATGGCCATCTCTGCAGCAGCTATGGTACTTGTTGCAAAGAAAAGATTTGCGTAATCATTAACATTTAAATCCTGACACCCAAGTGGAAACACTTGGGTGTTTCTTTGTCTCCCTTGCCTAAAGGGAGGGGGACCGCTTGCGGTGGAGGGATACTTCATCGCCTAAATGCCAAATCCATAGATACGGCAAAAAATCTTCATAATATCCTCCCACCATCTTCGATGGTCCCCCCTCCTTTAGGCAAGGAGGGCTTCTACCGTTTCCTACAAAAAGAGAAAGGGGGGACCTTGTTCACCCGTGCTCTTTAATTTAATTCATCATTTATTTGTTAATTTATTAAAGGTTTCTATATCGGTCATATCAACCGATAAAGGCATAATGGATATATATCCGTCCATAACCGAATTGGTATCGAGGGTGGGGTCATCAGACCTTTCGTAAATACATCGCCCTTGGGCTAAATACATAACGCCTTCGGTATTTTTGAAGGAATCGGAATAGAAAGGTCCGCCTTGGCGGGTGATTCTAATTCCTTTGTTTTCGGGCGGAATATTTATATTATAGGCGATATGAATATCTAAAAGATTATTTTTCTTAATATAATCCCAAACCTCATCAAGATGATTTACAGCGAAATCGTAATACTCGGGGCTTGTTGAGAAAGAAATGGCGGGAACACCTTGATGAACGGCCTCGCGCACCGCAGAAACGGTACCCGAATACATTATATCACCGCCCATATTAAAACCCTTATTAATTCCTGAAATTACCAAATCGAATTTCATATTGAGACCTAACATTGCCATACGGACACAATCTGCAGGGGTTGAATCAACCACATAGGCATTAATACCCTCTGCAATTTCTAATCTCTCCATACTAAAGGGATTATGAATTTCTATGCCGTGACTTTTTCCGCTCTGCTCAATTTTTGGAACTACAACGGTAACCTCACCAAGCTTTTTGCAGAAGTTGACGAGGGGCACCAATCCCTTAGCGCTAACGCTATCATCATTTGTAATTAAAATTCTCATAGCCAACCCTCGTGAGTTTCCTTATATTCTTTAATGTGGGCATCGGCGTCTTTAAGAAGCTCTTCTGCCTCATCCCAACTATAAACGGTAGCGCCGCTTGCGCAGGCGTGACCGCCGCCACGGTATTTTTCGGCGATGGGGTTTATATGCACGAAACGGGAACGAAGGCGAACGCGGATAGTGCCTTCATCATCACCGTTTTCGATAAATACCATCCAAGCGATAGCTCCCCTTATAGAATCGAGGGTACCAACACAAGCGCTTGCTTGTTCAAGAGTTAAATTAAACTCCTCTTGCATTTTCTTATCAATATAGATATAGGCAACGCCGTTTTCGGTAATCTGCATACGGCGATATATTTCGGCTTTAAATTTAAGGTAGCCAAAGGATTCAAGATACAAGTGGGCATATAGGGTTTCGGTATCGACGCCCTCATCTAAAAGAATACCCGCATTGCGCATAGTTTCTCCCGTTACGCCCTCATACTTAAATCTGCCCGAATCGGTAACCATACCCGTATAGATATAGGTAGCGGCTTCGCGGTCAATCTTGAGTTCATCTCGGAAGGTTTTATAGAAATCCACTATCATTTCACAAGCAGAACTTCTATCCTCTTCTACCCACCGTATATCCCCATAATTTTCCAAAGGGATATGATGGTCGATTTTAATAAGCTCTTTGCAAAGCGTATATTTCTTATTGGAAATACGGGCTTCCGATGCAGTATCAATAACGATACCGAGGGACTCTTTATAGATTTCATCAGGAACTTCCTCGTCTTCGGGTCCTAAAAATTCCAGATATTCCGCATTATCAAAGTCAATAAGATAAATTTCTTTTTCGGGGAAGGTAAGCTCTAAAATACGCTTAAAGCCCTTAGTAGCTCCTACACAGTCACCGTCATTACGGATATGGCGGAAAATCATAATTTTATCAAATTCTTTTATTTTATCAAGTATCTGCTTTTTAACTGCTTCGTTCATTAATTTGCTCCTTGCATCATATCATCTAAATCGCTTAGCATTGCCATAGCGGTTTCGCGGTCGGGCACAGTAGCGCCGCTTGCCTTAGCGTGTCCCCCACCGCCATATTTAACGGCAATAGGATTAATATTAAAGCGGCTTGAACGAAGTTCACAGAGAACGCCCTCGTCACTTTCGGTAAAGTTAACCCAGATATCAACGCCCTTAACATCCGCCATAGTGCCAACCATACCGCGTGATACGGAAAATTCATCGGCGCCAAGCTCCTTAACTTCTTCGCGGGTTGTATAGATATAGGCAACCTTATTCTCGGTAAACTTGACTTTAAGGGTGAATTTTGCCTTTAAAAGTTTACCCTCAAACTCATCAGAATAAAGGTTTCTATAAAGTTCATTGGTATCAAAGCCCGTTCCTACAAGCTCTGCGGCAAGGCGGAAGGTACGGGGACTTACGCTATCATAACGGAACCTTCCCGAATCGGTGAGCATACCCGTATATAAAGCGACGCCCGCGGTTTCGTTTATTTTAAGTCCGCTCTCAACGGCGAATGCGGTAACCATACCGCAACAACTTTCAAAGCTACTGTCAACCACCTCAACATCCGTAAAGGTTTCGCAATATATATGGTGGTCAATTCGAGCTGTTTTTGCGGCTAACTTATATCTTTCATCCGATGCGAGAGAGGGCGCGGCAAAATCAAGAAGCAGACACAATGCTCCCTCAAATGCGCTATCGGGAATTTGGTCCATAGTAGAATCAGGCAGAAAGCCGAAAAATTTGGTAGAATCGCCTACGGTATAGACCGTTTTATTTGGGAAATTCTCCAAAATTATATGCTTCATACCAATCTGACTACCCATAGCGTCACCATCTGGACGGCTATGCCTATGGATGATTATGGTATCGTATTCTTTTATACAGTCAAGAACTGCTTCAAACATAAACAATTAATCCTTTTTATCCTTTTTAATCATTATACGAAGGGCTTCAATGGCGGTCTTTATTGCGGCAGAGGTATCTTCGGTGCGTTCTTTTGGCATACCTGATTTTGCAACCTCTTGATTCCATACACAATGGAAAACCGCACCTGAACGGAGTTTTCTTGCGGCAGAAACTATAAATAAAGTTGCGCCTTCCATTTCGGAAGCGAGGCAACCGCCTTTTTTCCAAGC
>JAZRNX010000088.1:0-3430 GCA_045648365.1 Acutalibacteraceae bacterium | reverse complement strand
TTGATTTCTAAGATTTCTCTTGGAATCGTCGGGTCCTTATTATTGTCGTTGTTTAATTTTCAAGGTTCGGTTTTACTCACCCTCTCGCGAAGGTGCCAGATTATATTATCATAACCATGGCCTTTTGTCAACACTTTTTTTAAACTTTTTTCGAAACTTTTTCAAACTTGTGTTTTTTGATATTTTGCACTCCAATATATTGTATAATATATGTTCAATATTACCAATTACAACAAAAAGGAAGGCGTTATCTGCCCTCCTTTTCATATTTATTTTGTTTTCTTTTCAATTATATATCTCGGTCTTTGTTTAGCTTCAAGATAAATCTTACCGATATACTCACCGATTATGCCCAAACTTAAAAGTTGAACACCGCCAAGGAAACACATAATACTTACCATAGAGGCCCAACCTGCAACGGATTTACCTATTAAGGCGACAACTACCGACCAGATAATACCTACCAAACTGATTACTGCAACCAAAAAACCGAAGGCGGTAATAATTCTTATAGGTTTAATGGAAAGCGAAGTTATACCGTCAAAAGCGAGGGAGAGCATTTTTCGGAGTGGATACTTGCTATTCCCTGCCATACGGGGCGTTCTCTCATATGAAACACTGGTGCTTTTAAAACCCACAAGAGGAATCATACCTCTTAAAAAGAGATTAACTTCTTTAAAGTTTTCGAATTCATTTAAAACTTTTGATGAAAGCAAACGGTAATCAGCATGGTTATAAACCACCTGAACACCTAAAAGGTTAAGAAGTTTATAGTAGAGTTGGGCGGTGCTCCTTTTGAATACTGTATCACTCTTACGCTGCGACCTTACACCGTAAACTACTTCACAACCGCCGAGATACTCATCTACCATTTTATCCATTGCGTTTATATCATCCTGACCGTCACAGTCAATGCTAATGGTTATGTCGCAACTATCCTTGGCCTCCATAAGCCCTGCCAAAAGGGCGTTTTGGTGACCTCGGTTACGGCTTAAGGATATGCCCTTAAAATGAACATCGGTTTCTGCAAAGGAATTTATAATTTCCCAGGTTTTATCCTTACTGCCGTCATCCACCAAGAGCACACGGCTTTCATCGCTTATTCTGCCGCTATCTGCAAGTTCTTTAAGCTTACCAAGGAACATAGGCGCGGTAATGGGAAGCACCTCTTCCTCGTTATAACAAGGAATAACTATATATAATGTAGGTTTCATTTTTGTCCATCCTATTTATATTATAGGAATATTTTAACATACGGTATATTCTTTGTCAATTAGCCAAAGAATTTCGCAATTTCTTAAGTATTCGTTTTTCCATTCTTGAAACCTGCACCTGCGACATACACATAAGCTCCGCGGTTTTACTTTGAGTAAGGGCGGAAAAGTATCTATATTTTATAATTTTTTGCTCCGTTTCATCAAGTTTTTCAAGAGCCATATCAATAGATAATCTATCGGAAATTTCGTCCTCCGTACTGACTGTGGGTATATCCCATTCACTTATACCGTCTTCGTTTTGGGTTGTCAGTGAAGCAGTAGGCTGAGCGGCGCAAATGGCCTCGTTTATATCCTCTGCCGAAACTCCCAATTTTTCCGCCAATTCTTTAACAGTTGGCTCTCTGCCCAATTCATACTGCATTGGCTCTTTAATTCTATTGATTTTTAAAGAAAGTTCCTTTAGACTTCTCGAAACTTTAACAGGACCTCCGTCCCTAAATAATCTTCTTATTTCACCTAGTATCACCGGAACGGCGTAAGTGGAAAAACAAAGTCCCCTATCCTCATCAAAAGCATCAGCGGCTTTAACTAAACCGACGCATCCCGCCTGAAATAAATCATCATATTCAATTCCCCTCCCCTTAAATCTATGACAAAGTGAATGGACAAGCCGCAAATTTTCCTCAATAAAACTCTCACGGCTTATGTTTTCTTTGAGCATTTATCTTGAATATTTGGGAGATATGTTTTTTATAAGTGTTACAGTAGTACCGTATCCTACCTTTGAGCGAACACTGATTTTATCCATAAAACTCTGCATTACAGAAAACCCGAGCCCCGCTCTTTCATCACCTATAGAGGAAAACAAGGGTTGCATTGCCTTATCAATGTCCTCTATTCCGCAACCTCTATCCTTGATTTTTATTCTTATGGAAAAGTTATCACAAACTTCTGCAGTTATGTAAATTTTACCCGCCTTTTCTTTATAGGCGTGAACTATACAGTTTGTTACCGCCTCTGAAACGGCGGTTTTAATATCGCTTATATCCTCAATAGTTGGGTCAAGTTGCAAAGCAAAGGCGGAAATTGCCGCTCTTGCAAAGCTCTCATTAGCTGAGCAGGACATCATATTCATAGAAAACTTATTTATAACATTCATATCTTTTTATCCTTTCAAAACTGAAGTTTCATCTAAAACACAAAGCCTTTGAAGCCCTGCCAGTTTCATAACCTTATAATTTTGCGGTGTCACACCGGTAACATGGAGTTTACCTCCGCTTTTGGATACAATTTTATATCTGCCCATAATTAGTCCTATACCCGAACTATCCATGAAACTCACTCCCGAAAAATCGAGAATTACCATAGATGGCATATTAAGTTCTATCGCCATATCTATTTCGCTCCTTACACCAGCGGCGGAGTGATGGTCTATTTCGCCGCCAAGATAGGCCGTTAACACTTCCCCCGTAGTCTTTATTTCTACTGCCATAAAATTCCTCCTGAAATAAAATAAGGACAAGCCACTTAAATTATTATAGTGGTTTGTCCTTAAAATATCTGTCATATTAAGTTGTCGCAAAATGTAAGATTTTATTCTTTAAAATATTTTCTTATATTAGAAGCAAGATAAAGAGAGCCAAATATAAATATTGGTCCGTTTTCCGCCTTTTCCTTGGCTGTTTTAAATCCTTCTAAAATACTATTTTCAAAGGTAGCATCAGGGCAATATTCTTTTGCTTCTTTTATAAGTTCTTCGCCTTTTAGGGCGCGGGGTAAATCATTTGGTGTTACGCACACTACCGATTTGCAGTGTTTAAGCGTAAGGGATAACACATCCTTATAATTCTTATCCTTCATAACGCCTATAAGGGCGGTGATTTTACCGCTATAATCCTCCATAAATCTTGAAAGCGCTTCGGCTCCATCGGGATTATGGGCGCCATCAAGGATTACTAAAGGTTTTTTCGATAAAATTTCCATACGAGCAGGGATAAAGGCGTTTTTTATACCCCATTTAATCGAACCATTGCTAATCTTATAACCGCAATTTCTTAAAACCTCAATAGCGCCAGCAGCATTTTCTATTTGAAATTCACCTATAAGTCCCGTTGAAAACTCCTCACCTTTATATATAAAGGTATTTCCCATTATATTTGATGATACAATTTTAGGTATTTCAGGGATTATCACATCGGGTGCAAATTCTTTTA
>JAZRNX010000087.1:0-4123 GCA_045648365.1 Acutalibacteraceae bacterium | reverse complement strand
CACTATTAAAAATATTTATTAAAATTTTTAAATTCGATTTTACATATTAAGAAACGGTTGGCTTTTTACACCAACCGCTCTCTTTAAAAGGAGGATTTTTAAATAAAAACTATTTGTCAACCCAGAGAAATATTCCCTGTGTCCCCCTTGATTTACGGAAATCAGCGTCCCGATTTCCTGCAACTGCAAGCACATTTTAAAATTCAACCCTGACAACTAGTGTCAGGGTTAGAAAAAATATTTTAAAATTTTTAACAATAATTTTTCATTGCTTAACTCAGGCTGAGAAAATACATAACAAACAAAATTTTCGTACACAGCTTTTTACGCAAGGCTTGGTCCCTATCCTTGTGTTGAAATAAAATTTTTGGAGAAAGGAGACGGTTTGCTATGTCAGATTCTAATAATATTACAGTGCTAAACCCGGGTCTGTATAAAAACTTGTTAGCGCAGGTTGAAGCAATTTACAACCACAGCAATGAACTTAGCTTTAAAACACGGGCGCGGTACTTTGAAGCAACAAAAAGATTCTGTAAGTTCTTAGGCGATAATTTTCGTCTACAAAACTTTAAGAACGTGGAAGACCGACACTTTAAAGCCTACGTGGAGCATCTAAAAGACAATAATTCTGCCGCAACTATTCAATCCGATCTATCAGGCATACGGTATTTCCACAGAAAATCCGGTAGTAAAAACAGGCTTTCTAAAAATGATAAGCTATCGCTGCCAAAACGAGCAACAGGCGTTAAAGACCACTCGTGGCTGAAAAGCGAGATTGATAATATGCGACAATTGGCTATCGAGCAAGGTCGACAGGACGTGGTGATTGCTATAGACTTTGCCCACGAGTTTGGTTTACGGCTTGAAGAAATTTGCACATTAAGAATAGAATACCTTATGTCTGCATTAAAGACTGGACAACTTGTTATAAAGGGCAAAGGCGGTCAGACACGAGCCATTGATTTGAGTGCAAAGCAACGCAGTATTATTACTAAATATTTGAATTATGCACGATGCTCGGGCCGATACCCGAGGGATTACTTAATTTCCGCAAGCGAAAAGGACGGAGTCAAGCGTGAAAAGCGCTCGTTACAGAATTGGATGGGCTATAATCGAAAAAGTTTTATAGCAGAAAATCGCGAGGATTTATACGAAGACGGTAAAAAGAAAAGAACCGAGACGATTTCATGGCACGGACTGCGCCACACCTACGCACAAAGGACCTACGCCGAAGCGTTGCAAGAGAGACCGAAGAAAGCACGTAAGATTGTAAGCGAAAATTTAGGTCACCACAGAACCGAAGTAACAAGAATTTACTTGGCTGATAAGCCACACAAAAAGTAATTTATTAATTAAAATTATGAAGGAATGTATTAAATTGACTACAATATCCTGCTGACGAAAATCTGCAGGATTGATATATAGGGACAATCAAATGAAGTAGAGGTCGGGCGATTCAAAATCCCGAAGTATATGGCGGTGGCAACCCTGCCACCGCCTGTAAGGAGAATTTATATGTTATATGTTTTGAAGCTTGCCTCCGGCGGAAATGGAGGTAATGATATTTAAGGAGGTGTAGCTCATGAGCGATCCTAAGATTGTTTTTAAATCGGATGTTCCCGAAGAAGCGCTTGTTTCTTTAGCTATGTTCATGATGGAAGAGATGGAGCGTTTTCTCGAAAGCGACATTGGAAAAGAAGAGTTTGAAAGATTGATGAGAGAAGCTTCGGAAGATGACGAAGATTAAGATATAATGGTTATAGTTGGTCGAAATAGTGTTTAATTTCACTATTTCGATAGCAAATCTTCGATTTGTAAGCAAATTTTCAGAGAAAATTTGACTATACCCATTGCAATGAATATCGAGCACATTCAAATAACTGTTAATTTGAATGTGCAAAAACCGATAAAATCGGTTTGTCTAAACGCTTTTGTGCGTTTAGACATTCAATAGTCATTATAAGCGGTACGGCTGTACTGCCGTACCGCTAAATAAAATTATTAACGAAAATGGAGCGTATAAAAATTGTTTTATGTATTGACTATAAACTGTTTATGTGTTATAATAAACACAAATCATTTGGAGGTGAGTTAGAATATGAATATTGTAGGAGAACGACTAAAAGAACTAAGGGTAAATGCGCGTTATTCGCAAAAGCAATTGGCGGAATTGTGTGAGACAACACAAGCAACCATCGGTCGCTATGAAATGGGTGTTGCCGAGCCACCGTTCCAAAAACTATTGTGGTATGCAGACTTCTTTAATGTATCTTTGGATTATATCTTTGGAAGAACTGATAACCCACAAGGTATGCAAAAATACCCGGCAATTAAATCAGCACTTGAAAAGGATGGCGGTCTGGAATCACTAATGACAATGTGCTTTACTCCCGGAACTGTGTTCAATGAAAAGCTGAAAGAGGTCATTTCTCAGATGCTTCGGGAGGTGAAGGAAGAATGATTGGAGTTATTTACGCAAGATATTCTTCGGACAGCCAACGCGAAGAAAGTATTGACGGTCAACTTCGAGAATGCTACGCTTTTGCCGAAAAGCAAGGAATTTCAATTATTGATACCTATATTGACCGAGCATTATCGGCGAAGACAGACAATCGACCAGCGTTCCAACAGATGATTAAGGACAGCGATAAGCAGAAATTCAATTTGGTTATCGTTTGGAAACTCGACAGATTTGCCCGTAACCGTTACGATTCGGCTCGCTATAAAAACACATTAAAAAAGAATAATGTTAAAGTGGTTTCTGCGACGGAAACAATATCCCAAAACGCTGAAGGCATATTGCTTGAATCCATGTTGGAGGGTTATGCAGAATACTATTCGGTTGAACTTTCCGAAAAAGTTACACGAGGTATGACCGAGAATGCGCTAAAATGTAAATTTAATGGCGGTACGGTTCCTATCGGTTATGTTATTAACAAAGACCAAATGTTTGAGGTAGATCCCGTTAAAGCACCCTATGTGGTTGCTGCTTTCCAAGCATACGCCGACGGCAAAACCATAAAAGAGATTGTGGAAATGCTAAATGCAAAAGGCGTTACTACTTCTCACGGAACGAAAATAACCATTAATATCGTAACGGATATGCTAAAGAACCGACGGTATATCGGTGAATACAAGTTCCGAGATATTGTTAATAAAGACGGTATACCGAGGATAGTCCCCCAAGCGTTATTTGACAAGGTGCAGCGTGAGCGTGCGAAGAATAAGAGAGCAACAGCAAGACATAAAGCTGAAGATGATTACTTACTGACAACAAAACTGTTTTGCGGTAAATGCGGTGTATATATGACCGGTGAAAGCGGAACCGCACGAAACGGTATGGTTCATCGATATTACAAATGCAACAACGCTAAGTACAAACATACTTGTGATAAAAAGACGGTTAAAAAAGAATGGATTGAAGGCATTGTTATTAAGCACACTCATGAGATGATGATTGATGATAATGTTATTGAGGATATTGCAGGTATTTTGTTTAGGAATGCAAAGAAAGAAAATCCCGCAATACAACTACTTAAACAACGGCTTAGCGAAACAGAAAACGCACTTAATAATCTGCTTAGAGCCAAAATTAAATTTCCAAATTCTGGAGTTATTAATCCGCAAATAATATTAAGTAATGTCGATTTTCCACATCCGCTTGGACCAACAATACTTAAAAATTCTCCGTCTCTAACAGAAATATTTATGTTATTTAGTACCTTCGTCTCGCCTTTTTTACTGTGATAAGAAAAGTCTACATTTTGTAAAGATAAAATTTTTTTTGCGTTTTGCTGCGTTTTGCTCCTTCTGTCCGCTGTTATAGACTCAATGATTACTCCGACGCTTTTGTCTTTGTCGCTGAAGGCAATTATATAATTGATGGGTGAATTTTATGGAAAACTATTTACAGAGTTTTGAACTCTATCTACAAAAGAATAAAGACGCCTCTCAGAATACGATTGTCTCGTATATGCGCGATTTAGGCAAATTCAACGACTATGTTTTCGGAAGAGGAATTAAGGACATCGCCCGTTGTTCGGGAAAAGATGTTGCAGGTTATATAAGCGAGCTTAGCGAAGAAGGGAAGTCTGCTGCAACTATTACGAGGGCGCTTGCGTCA
>JAZRNX010000086.1:0-1780 GCA_045648365.1 Acutalibacteraceae bacterium | reverse complement strand
ATGGTAGCAGCAACACTTAATAATAAAGATGTTGTTTTAACAGGTATAAGTATAGGACTATTGGGCTATGCCGTTGGGAATTATTTAGGAATAGGCATTTATGAGTTGTTGCTACTTCTATTTTAGAATATTACTGTCCGCTAAAACTTATGTCTAAACATAAAAATAAAAGGCTGGCTTCGATTTTGAAGTTCAGCCTTTTTTAATTATATTAGAGTTGCCACACTAAAATATAATTATGAGCAAAAGTACACATTTTTTCGGACAGCCGGTATATGGACAATTAATAAAAAGACTTAATAAGGAAAAAATACTTCAAATCAGTCGCAGTTTAGGAGGAGAAAGGTATGTGAAGAGTTTCGATGGATTCACACACTTACTAACGATGCTTTATGCGGTGATAATGCGATTCGATTCACTGCGTGAAATAGAGACATCTATGATAGCAGAAGTACGCAAATTACATCACATAGGGATAGAGACCGTACCCAAGCGTAGTACACTGTCAGATGCTAATAGTAGACGTTCAGAAAAGTTCTTCGAAGAGGTATACCGAAACCTTTATGAGATGAACAAAAACAAACTTACCTCGGACAGCCGATGTAATGGGTCGGGAAATTGGTTAAAACATCTAAGAATCATTGATTCTACAACGATATCATTGTTTTCCAACTTGATATTTAAGGGTGTAGGACGACATCCGAAGACCGGAAAAAAGAAAGGGGGTATTAAAGTTCATGCAATTATACATGGCAATGAAGGTGTTCCATGCGATGTACAGTTCACTTCGGCAGCTACTAATGATTCATTTATGCTTGTTCCCTCAAAATTTTTAGAATCAGAGATAATTGCCATGGATAGAGCCTATATCAATTATGAGAAATTCGAGGAATTGACCAAGCGAGGTGTAGTTTATGTTACAAAAATGAAGAAAAACCTTAAATATGAGCTTCTTTCCGACTTAATGGAAATGACACCGGATGGTAAAATGGAGTATAGATTACAAGTTGTTGAATTTCACAAAGGAGACATTAAACATATCGCAAGAATTGTAACTTATGTGGATATAAAAAAGGGAAAACAGCCGAAACTGATTTCCTTGTTAACCAATGATTTTGACATGAGACCAGATACAATTGAGGACATTTATCGTCGTCGTTGGCAAATTGAATCACTTTTTAAGCAGATAAAGCAGAACTTTCCGCTGAAATACTTTTATGGAGAGAGTGCCAATGCTATAAAAATCCAAATATGGGTAACTTTAATAGCAAATTTGCTCTTGTCGCTTTTACAAAGTGAATTGGAACGTCGTTGGAGCTTTTCTGGTTTGGCAACAATGGTGAGAATTGTTTTAATGTATTATCTCAACATTCAAACGTTCTTTAATAAGCCGGATGAAGACCTTAGATTGATACTTATGGAGGCCTCTGAATCACCTCCTGATGAGGTATAAATTAATAAAGGGGGGCTTGCTTAAGAAAAATAAACTCCCAATCTTTGTAATTCAGAAGATTGGGAGCAATATGTCATGTTTAGCGGACAGTAATAATTCAAATCACAATGTGCTTTAATTAAATCACGACATGATTTTATTTTTATTACCAGTATAAAGTAAAAAATATAGTGGAGGAAAATAAATTTTGCATCCGAACTTCCAAAAAATTGCTTTGCAGGTAATTTGTGGATTTTTTAGAAGTTGTCGCTAGTATAGCACTCAAAAATATAAACCAAACAAACAGGTAAAATAATTGAAAAACTAACTACCAAAAATATTAATAAA
>JAZRNX010000085.1:0-13398 GCA_045648365.1 Acutalibacteraceae bacterium | reverse complement strand
CCATCTTGGGTTTCAGAGAAGGCCCCACAGGTCTTTTTATAAGTTTTATGTAAACCGTCTGCAAGTAACTGCAACTCTTTTATTTCAAAATCATCAACAATAACAGAATTGAAGTTTTTATCGAATCCATCAATTAAAAATCTTAATAATTTTCTATTCAAATTAGAAATTTTATATTTATCTTCATTAAGTTTATTTTGAAGCTGTAATACCGCCTCGGCAACATTTTCTTGTTTTGCGGCTAAAAGTGCGGAAATCTTTAGAGTGTTTTCATACTTTTTGTGGTAATCTGCAAGGGCAAATTCGCCGCATTTCATATAAATGCGAATTCCGCCGCGAAGTTTTTCAAAATCAAGTAGTTTAATAATACCGATTTCCCCCGCTTCATTCACATGGGGAGCGCAACAGGCACATAAATCCGTATCCTCGATTTCTACAATTCTAATATCGCCATCAATGTCCTTTTTGCTGCGATAATTAAGTGTATCAAGTTCAGATTTACTTGGATAATAAGTTTTGAATTTTACATTCTGCCAGATTTTTTGGTTAGCTTCATATTCGACTTCATCCAGTTGTTCGCGGTTTAAAATACCATTAAAATCAAGAGTTACGAAATCTTCGCCTAAATGAAATCCAACATTATCAAATCCGTATTTTTTATTTATAATTCCCGAAACAATATGCTCACCTGAGTGATTTTGCATAAAGGCAAAACGCCGTCTACTATCAATAGTGCATTTAACCTGACCTAACTCTATAAACTCTTTAGTACGGTGATAGATTATATCATTTTTAATAAATACATAATCCACAAATACGCCATTAATATAACCTATATCGGATGCTTGTCCCCCACCTTCGGGGAAAAACGCAGTACGGTCTAAAACTGTAAGATAATAATCTTCTCTTTTTTCAACCGAAATAGCATCGGCGGTAAATTCATATAAATGGGAATCTACATCATATAATTTTTCCGTCATTTACCCAACTTCTCCTGAACAATATAAGCCGCCTTATATATATCTCCGCCGCCCATAGTAATAACTAAATCGCCTTCATCAGCAGTTTCGATAATATAATCGGCAATATTTTCAAATCCGTCAACTATAACGGCATCCTTTAGTTCCTTGGCTAAATCCTCAGAATAAATATTATAAGTGTTAACCTCGCGAGAGCCCATAATGGGAGTTAAAACAACCTTATCGGCCACAGATAGTGCTTTGATAAAATCGTCCTTTAATAGTGCGGTACGGGAGAAAGTAAAGGGTTGGAAAACCGCAATAACTCTATTGTAATTGAGTTCTTTTGCTGCCTTTAATGTGGCATCAATTTCGGTTGGATGATGAGCGTAATCATCTGCAAGTGTAAAACCGTTATACTCGCCTAAAAACTCGAATCTTCTACCTGCGCCCGTAAAACTTGTCACAGCTTCAGCAATACCGTCAGCATCTACGCCCATATCATAGCAAACTGCAAATGCGGCAAGACCGTTTAAAACATTGTGTTTACCCGGAATATGCATATCAAGATGGCCGCACTTTTCGCCGTCCTTAATAACATCAAAAGAAAATCCGTATTTTCCACTTTTGATGTTATCTGCATAAAAATCATTATGAGAATCAAAACCAAAGGTAACTATCTCGGCTTCGGTATCTTTAGCGGCCCTAAGAGCCAGTTCATCATCACCGTTAACAAAACAAACAGATGACATAGCAACAAATTTACTAAAAGACGCCACCAGATTATCCATTGTTTTAAAATAATCAAGATGGTCGTTATCAACATTTAAAAGAACAGAAACATCTGGACTCATCTGTAAAAATGTATCAACGAATTCACAAGCCTCGCAAACCAGAGTCTTAGAATCACCAGTAACACCGTTTGAATTAACGAGAGGTAATTTACCACCGATAACTGCGTTAGGGTTTTTCTTGTTTAAAATGAGAATATGTGTTATCATAGAGGTAACGGTGGTTTTGCCATGCGTTCCGCATACGCCGATAACATTATCGTAATGTCGCGTCAATGCGCCTAAAAGGTGGGAACGCTCCATTGTAGGAATACCCTTTTCTTTGGCGGCAACAAGCTCGGGATTATCCTCGGAAATAGCAGCAGAATATACTATTAGTTCTGCACCCTTAATATTTTCGGCGCTATGGCCCATATAAACGGTAGCGCCCATATTTCTTACTCTTTTAAGCGGGTCGCTTTCGTTATTATCAGAACCTGAAAGCTTATATCCCTTAGCATTTAATATTTCTGCTAAAGGACACATACCGCTTCCGCCTATTCCTATCATATGAATATGTTTTATACCCTCAAGTAGTTTATCTTCTGCGCGAAGTTTTTTCATATTAACACTCCAATTATCTAGTTAATATCTATATATTATTTATTATATAACAAAACATCAAAAAAATAAACCTTTTTATTGAGAAGAGATGAAAAAATGAACATTAAAATTCCGCAATTTGTATCCGATACCATTAAAACGCTGGAAAACAATGGTTTTGAAGCATATATTGTAGGCGGTTGTGTCCGTGATATTTTAATGGGAATTACACCACATGATTACGATATAACCACAAACGCCCTTCCCCATCAAATAAAATCATTGTTCAAAAAAACTGTTGATATCGGCATAAAACACGGCACCGTTACTGTAATTAACAATAATGCGCCGATAGAAATCACTACCTATCGCACAGAAGGAATTTATAGCGATAACAGAAGACCTGATAGTATAGAATTCGTCAGCGATTTAAAAGAAGACCTTTCACGGCGTGATTTCACGATTAACGCTATATGCTATAACGAAAGCAAAGGTTTTGTTGACCTTTTTGGTGGTATGGAGGATATCAAAAATCGCACACTTAGAGCCGTAGGAAATCCTGTAGAAAGATTTGAGGAAGACGCTTTAAGAATTTTAAGGTTATTTAGATTTGCTTCCACATTAAGTTTTAAAATAGACGAAAAGACACTAAATGATGCTCTTAACTGTTCAGCACTTATAAAAAAGGTAAGTCGTGAAAGAATTGCCGAAGAACTAAAAAAGGCAGTTCTTGGTGATAATGTAAAAGTTCTGGAGTCACTTATAAATTCCAAAGCCCTTGAATTTATATCAATAAAATCCTGCGATGATTTAGATGATATTTCAAAGTTAAAAAGAAACGCTGATTTACGACTTTTTGCTCTTTTGTCCCTTTGTGAATGCGACATCTCACAAGTAGCTAACCAACTAAAATTCAGCAATAAAACACAAACATTTTTTAATATTTTTTCAAAATTACTTGCCCACAAAATTCCCGAAAACAAATACGAAATCAAGCAACTATTAAACTTCTGCGATTTTGAAATTTTTGAAGAATATATTGAGTATTTAACAAAAATTAAAAAGTCGTACTGCAGTAAGATTATTTCAGATTTAAATGAAATTAAAATAAAATGCGAACCTTATAAAATATCACATCTTAATATTAACGGTAACGACATTTTAAGTTTAGGTTATGAAAATGCAGAAATTGGAAATGCGCTGAATAATCTTCTGCAAAAAGTTATTGAAGACCCCCAACTAAACAAAAAAGATACTTTACTAAAATTTTTAACTAAATAGGGTAACTAAATTATGTAAGACACCATAAAATGTAATGAATTACATTAGGTGTCTTACTTTTTTGGTGGTATTAGTATGAAAATTTTAATAATAGGCGGAGATAAAAGAATGCTTTTTGCAAAATCCTATCTCGAAACACAAGGATTTGAGACAGATACTTTGGGTCTGCTAGACGGAGATAACGGAGATATTGGAGAAGCTGATATCATTCTTCTTCCTGTGCCGTCAACAAGGGATAAAGTAACTATACATTGTCCATTGACACAAAGGAAAATTCCAATAGATAGCTTAAATGATATTCCTGAAAGCGTTCTTGTTTTAAGCGGTGGTTTACAGCTTGAAAGAGCGAATTTTGTGAATTATCTTGCTCTTGACAGTTATTCAGTATTAGGCGCGGTACCGACGGCGGAAGGCGCTATACATTGCGCTATTGAAAACACAAATTTCACCCTATGGAATGCAAATGTCTTAATTATAGGTTACGGTAGAGTTGCAAAAATTTTAGCAAATCGACTAATTGGATTTGGTTGTAATTTAACTGTAAGCGCACGGAACAACACGGATTTTTCCTATCTTGATGCATTGAAAATTAATCGCATACACACTAAAGAGGTGCCCAAAAAAATCAATGATTTTGATATAGTTTTCAATACTATTGATGTTCCGATACTAAACGGAAACGGTGTATCAAAAAACACCCTAATAATTGACCTATCAACAAAGGGTTGCTTTTTGACCAATGAAGATAATGCAAATCTCATAAAATTACCCGCAATACCAGGAAGAATTGCACCCCGAACTGCGGGCGAAATTATAGCACAAACAGTAATTCAGCAAATTGATTTGTTTAGGAGATAAAATATGGAAAATATAACGGTTGGCTACGCTTTTTGCGGTTCTTTCTGCACCATAAACAATTCCCTACATCAACTGGAAAAACTCGCAAAACATAATATAAAAATTGTACCCATAATGTCAGAAATTGTATATTCTACGGATACCCGTTTCGGTAAGGCATATGACCTTATTTCAAAGGTAGAAGAATTATGCGGACATAAAATAATTCACGATATCCCCTCTGCTGAGCCCATCGGCCCTAAAAACCTACTGGATATAATTGCCGTTTGCCCCTGTACGGGAAATACAGCGGCAAAAATAGCCCTTGGAATAACCGATACACCTGTAACGATGGCTGTAAAGGCGCATTTGAGAAACAACAAACCCGTAGTTTTAGGTCTTGCAACAAATGATGCGTTGGGCGCCTCGGCAAAAAATATTGGACTTCTACACAATACGAAAAATATTTACTTTGTTCCCTACAGACAAGATGACCCGTTTGGCAAAAACAATTCCCTTGTCTGCGACTTTTCAATGTTAATACCAACCATAGAACACGCTATGGAAGGAAAACAAATAGAGCCGACTATAACAAGTTAAAAAAACACCCGTTGGAAACCAACGGGTGTTAAATTTTGAAAACTATAATTAGATTTCAGCGAAGTACTTGATAGTACGAACCATCTGGCTGGTGTAGCTGTTCTCGTTATCATACCAAGAAACAACCTGTACCTGATAAGTATCGTCATCAATCTTAGTAACCATTGTCTGAGTAGCATCAAACAATGAACCGTAGGTGATACCGATAATATCAGAAGATACGAGCTGCTCTTCAGTATAACCGAAGGAAGCGCTAGAAGCGGCCTTCATAGCTGCATTGATGCCTTCAACGGTAACATCCTTACCCTTAACAACTGCTACAAGAATAGTAGTAGAGCCGGTGGGTACGGGAACACGCTGAGCAGAACCAATAAGCTTGCCATTGAGTTCAGGAATAACAAGACCGATTGCTTTAGCAGCGCCGGTAGAGTTAGGAACAATATTGCAAGCAGCAGCACGAGCACGACGAAGGTCACCCTTTCTGTGAGGACCGTCAAGTACCATCTGGTCGCCTGTCCAAGCGTGAACAGTGGTCATGATACCACTCTGGATGGGAGCATACTTGTTAAGAGTATCAGCCATAGGAGCGAGGCAGTTAGTGGTGCAGGAAGCTGCAGAAATGATAGTATCATCAGCAGTAAGAGTATCTTCGTTTACACTGTAAACGATAGTCTTAAGGTCTTTACCTGCGGGAGCAGAAATAACAACCTTCTTAGCACCTGCATCGATGTGTGCCTGTGACTTTTCTTTTGAGCAATAGAAACCTGTGCACTCAAGAACAACATCTACGCCGATTTCTCCCCAAGGAAGGTCAGCAGCGTTCTTTTCTGCATAGATTTGGATGGTCTTACCGTCAACAGGGATGTTATCCTCACCAGCAACTACGGTATCAGCAAGAGCATATCTACCCTGTGCAGAATCGTACTTAAGCAAGTGAGCGAGCATTGCGGGGCTTGTAAGGTCGTTGATAGCAACAATCTCATAACCCTCTGCGCCGAACATCTGACGGAAAGCCAGACGGCCGATACGGCCAAAACCATTAATAGCAACTTTAACCATTGGAAAAACCTCCTAATTTTTTACTTCATATATTTTAACCTATTTCAATTCATTTTTCAAGAGATTTTGTTTAATTTTTAACAATTTTTTTATTTTTTATGTATATTGGCATAATATTTCGGGAGGTTTTGATTTTCTATATGCAATTTTCACCTAATATTTACGCAAAATATGCCGCTTCTCTGCGGTTTTATCTGCAAAAAAGAATTTTAAAGCACGGAGTTGATAATAAAACTAGAAGCCTTTTACGAAAAATAATACTTTTCGAGCTAATTATTTGCAAAAAGGAAGGTACACCGACCGATATTTACTATTTTTTTGATAAACTTTGTTGCGCTTTTTCAGTAGAACTTTTAAAACGGCATCGGTGGCCTTCTGTAACTTTAAGCGGACAAGGGTTAGGTATAATAAACCGTGATTTAATTATATATCTACTCGTCAGCTGCAAAAACTCTGAATTTATTCATATTGATATTAAAAAAGATTTTATCAAAATTACAACGGATAATTATAACAATAATATTTATAGAGCAGATAATTATTTGATTCTTAAGGAAGTAAAACAAAATAAATACGGAATTTTCATACCTTATAAAAAGTGTGAAAATTCCGTAAAAAAATCTCCGGATGAATATGATTACCTTTTAGACCCCTTGTCCACTTTAAAAGTGTTTTTTGAAGATTAATAGGATTCTATAAGTTTTTCGGCAGATTTTAATCCATCAACCGCTGCAGACATAATGCCTCCTGCATAACCAGCTCCTTCTCCGGATGGAAAAAGACCTGCTATAGTTACCGATTGTCCATCGTCGCCCCTTAAAATTCTTATGGGTGAAGAACTTCTGGTTTCGGGAGCAGTTAATATAGCATCGGCGCAGGCAAAACCACTTATTTTTTTATCAAATAGGACAATTCCTTCCTTTAGACTATCCGTTATAAACTCCGGAAAAATATCGGTAAAATCCGCAAAAACAGTGCTTGGTTTAACGGTTGGCTCTATTCTGCCAAGTTTATTTTCTTCGCCGAAAACGAAACTGCCAACCGTCTGTACGGGTACTGCTCCACCACCTATTTCATAGGCGGTTTTTTCTATTTTTTCTTGAAAAGCAAGACCTGCCAATGCATCATCGCCCTCTATATCTTCAGGTTCAACATTAACCAGCACCGCACTATTTGAATTTATACCGTCACGCTTGCTATTGCTCATACCATTAACAGCAATATGTTCATTACTACTTGAGGCATTAATTACCTCTCCGCCGGGACACATACAAAATGTATAAACACCTCTACCGCTCGGTAAATGAACGGCTAATTTATAGTCTGCCGCACCTAGAGCGTTATTAGAGGCAAACTCACCATATAGAGCTCTGTTCATATCCTTCTGCAAATGCTCAATTCTAACGCCCATGGAAAAAGGTTTTCTAACCATTTGGGCACCCGAATCTTTAAGCATTCTAAAGGTATCTCGGGCTGAGTGACCTGTTGCAAGAATAACCCTATCACAAGGAAGCTCCTCACCGTTTACGACGATGCTTTTAATTTTATTATTTTCTAAATTAATTTTTTCAAGACAAGAATTAAACCTTACTGTTCCACCTAAATTTATAATTTCTTTTCTTAAGTTTTTAACTACATTTTTTAAAACATCCGTACCTATATGAGGTTTTGCATCGGTAAGAATTTTAGGGTCTGCGCCGAAAGAAACGAAGGTTTCAAGAACCGTTCTGCATCTGCCGTCTTTTATACCTGTATTAAGTTTTCCGTCGGAAAATGTTCCTGCTCCGCCCTCACCGAACTGGACATTGGAATTTTCCTTTAATGAGCCACCATTAAAAAATTCCTCGACATCCTTCGTTCTGGTATCAACATCGGCTCCTCTTTCAATAACTATAGGTTTTAAACCCGCCTTTGCGAGCAATAACGCGGCAAACATACCAGCAGGACCGAAACCCACTACTACAGGCGGAAATTGTGGAGTTATTTTCGCTTTTTCCCACACATATTTATTTCCCCTATACAAAGTAGCGTTTTTATTTCGTTTTAGAATTTTATCGGTAGAGCAGTTTAAATCAACTAAAAAAGAGCAACAAAAATGCACATCCTCTTTTTTTCGTGCATCAACGGATTTTCTATATAAGGATACCGATATAATATTACTTTCACTGATTTTAAGATTTTTTGCAATTATCGGTTTTAAATCGTTAAAATCAGTGTCAAGAGAAACATTAACATTGTTAATTAAAATCATTTAGCACCGCCAAGATATTTTTCTATTGCATCTGCTGCGCAAAATGCGCTAGACCAAGCCCACTGCAGATTATATCCGCCACAGTCACCGTCAACATCTAAAATTTCACCAGCAGCAAAAACTCCATTTTCGCGTTTTGACATTAATGTATTTTCATCAAATTCGGCTAAAGAAATTCCACCTGCGGTTACCTGAGAATTTTCAAAACCCGTGGAAGACAAAATTTCAAAAGAAAGACATTTTATAAGTGAGACCATCTTCTTGATATGAGACTTTGTTAAAACACTTACCCCGTCATTAAGTTTTAAACCTGCAGTTTTGACAATAATCTGACCGACTCTTTTATTTAAAAAGCCGGTAAAGAATTCTTCTAATTTTCTTGATGATAAAATTTTAACTCTTTTCTCAAGCATTTCGGTTAATTCGTTAAAATCGTATTGTGGCATTAAATCAAGGCTAACTGTTTTTTGCCCCTTTTCCCTATCAACTTCTCTGGAAATCTGCATAATGGGAGGTCCCGAAAGTCCATAATCGCAGAAAAGCACTTCGCCAAATTCTTTTCTTAATACCTGTCCATTACACTTAAGAGTAGCGTTGGCATCCACCTTAATTCCCTTCAACTGCCTTACTATATCAGTTTCTGTCCGAAGTTGAACAATAGCGGGAGTAACTTTTACGGATTTATACCCTTTATTCTTCATTAAATTAAAAACACTACCGTCACTACCCATTCTTTTGCCGCCAGAAAACAGTCCCGCAGTAATAAGCAAAGACCTACAAATATACTCTTGTTTATCGGTTTTAACCGCTATTTTATCACCAGTTCTCTCATATGAAATCATTTTTGTTTCGGTAAAAATCTCTACTCCGGTATCTTCTGCGGCAAAGCGCAATGCATCCACAACGGATGATGCTTGTAAAGAATAAGGATAAACTCTTCCCCTATCATCAACGGTAAAAACAATACCTAAATTTTCAAAAAATTTCTCGGTATGTTGTCTCCCGAATTTTTCAAGTATCACCTTAAAAAACTCACCGCTTTCGGAATGAAATTTATCATCCGATAAATCAGAGTTAGTTATATTACATCTGCCGTTACCTGTAAGAATAAGTTTTTTACCAACTCGGGCAAGTTGCTCTATTACTGCCACTTTTAAAGATGGATTATCCTGTTTCAATGCAACTGCTGCGCACATACCTGCCGCACCACCGCCAATTATTAATGTATCATAAATTATGGGCATAGATTTTATCATCCTATCTCACTCATATAAATCTATTTAATTTTAACATAAAAAATCAAAATTTACAACATAAAAAGAATATAACAATAATTCTCCGTCAATACTATTTTTGAAATCGGAAAGGAGAATTTAAATGAATTACGAAGAACATCCAAAAACGGAAAAGTTTGTCGGCAGTATAGCATTTTACGCCATTATTGCTTTAAGTTTAATTGCAATCGGAATTATTGCCTGGTTTGCAGTTTCTAGAAAATCAGATAATATGGAACCCAAAAACAACAGTTCTACTCCATCAGAGTCATACAATTCAGATAATGAATCATATAATGATATAAGTGATTTGATGCCTGATACAAGCACCTCGGAAATTGTAGAAAACCCTGTAAGTGATATTCCATATACAGAAAACAATCCCGAAGACACCACCCCATCAGAACCCGAAAACACCGATTATGTTTTACCCACAGAAGGTAAAGTATTAAAAGGTTTTAGTGATACTGTATTACAAAAATCCGAGACCTACGGCGATATGAGATTGCATCTTGGTATCGATATTGAGTGTAAAGAAGGTACAGATATAAAATCAGTAGGTAGCGGAACGGTAGCAAGTGTAGAAGATACTGCAGATTACGGAAAATGTATCTCTATTGATTACGGCAATGGTATTACTGTTAAGTACTGCGGTATGTCCAGCGTAAACTTTAGTTCAGGCGACAAGGTAAGAACAGGAGATATTTTGGGAACCATAGGTACTGTACCCAGCGAATGCGCTGATGGGTGCCATTTGCATCTAGAAAGTTATAAAGATGGTGTTTGCGTTTCTCCTCTTTCCCTATTAGGTCTTGAAAATTAAATCCTGCCCTCGAAATTATCGTTTAGGGGCAAAAAACAACAAGGTGGTCGATTTTTCGGCCACCTTGTTCAATTATTTTTTCAAAAACGCTTCCAAACGGTAAATTGGTAATCCCATAGAAACAAATCTGTTTTCATATTCGGTTACGATATTGCCCTCAAAATTACTGTTATGTAAATCTAAAGAAACATTTTTAAGGGCAAAACCGCCGTTTGATAACTGTTCGATTGAAAACTCAAACAACTGCATATTATCTGTTTTCTGATGAATTTCGCCGTCCTGCTTTAATATATTTCTATAAATCTTGAGGAAATTTTCTGCAGTTAAGCGATGAGAAGCATATTTCTTTTTAGGAAAAGGACAAGAGAAATTAAGGAAAATCCGCTCGATAGATTTTTCCTTAATATGCCTTTCTAGATATTCTGCACCAGCTTTAATAAACTTAAGATTAGTAAGCCCATATTCTTTAGCGAGTTCACAAGCGGAAACTATAACATTTGCGTCTTTTTCTACGGCAATAAGATTTACATCGGGATTTTCCTTTGCAAATTCTGCGGCAAATTTACCCTTACCGCAACCGATTTCAAGGTACAAAGGTTGTTCTTTTCCAAACCAATCAGCAAAATCAATATAATCCTTATTGTTTATGGCTGTATTAAAATTGCGGTCATCACTATTGCTTATGTATAAATAATCGCTTACCGCTTCTAATCTTTCGCCAAGATGCCTTTTCTTTCTCATTCTCATAATTTTCACCAATAAGGCAGCCCCATGGACTGCCTTCTAATTATAACTTTTCTATTTTTTCTGCAGCGTCTTTGAGGAAATCACCTTCAAAACGCTCAATAGCGCCGTTATCAACCATCTGCGCCAAGGAAACATTTATTGGCATCTTTACAAGAAGGTCAACGCCCAATTCCTCGGCAACACTTTCGCTGCCGCCGCCGAAAACGCTGAATTTATGGTTGCATTCGGGGCACTCAACATAACTCATATTCTCAACCATACCGATTACGGGAATATTCATCATGCTTGCCATATTGTATGCCTTTTTAACAATTAAAGAAACCAAATCCTGAGGTGATGTTACTATAACTGCACCGTCAAGAGGAATGGTCTGGAAAACGGTTAAGGGCACATCACCTGTTCCGGGAGGACAGTCAATAAAGAGATAATCAAGGTCACCCCAAACAACATCCTGCCAGAACTGTTTTACTGCGCCCGCGATTACGGGGCCGCGCCAAATAACAGGAGCATCGTGTTCTTTAAGCATCATATTTATAGAAATAACCTTAATTCCCGTAGAGGTTTCGGCGGGAATAATTCCGAGCTCATTTTGCATTGCGGGGGCTATAACGCCAAAGGATTTAGGAATAGAAGGTCCTGTTATATCGGCGTCAAGAATGCCTACATTGTAACCGCGCCTACGCATCTCGACGGCAAGCATAGATGTAACCATCGATTTACCTACGCCACCCTTACCGCTTACCACGGCTACAACATGTTTAATATTATTGAACTCGCTTGTGGGTTCAATTAAACTTTCTGCTTTTCTGGATGAACAGTTACTGCTACAAGTTGAGCAGTTACCGCTACAATTATTTTCACTCATTTTAATCACCGAGAGTTATTATAACCCAACCGTCAACCAAAATCAATAGTATTAAACAAATTCTGTGATGATTTTTTTATAACACTCAGGCGGTGAATATTCAAATTTATCTATATGATTTCCCTCATAAAAGTATTTTTCCGGACTTGTATTTACTCCGTCAAAACTATCGATGATAATAAGTTTAATTTTCATTTTTTCAGGTATAATACTCTTAATATAAACGCTAGCCTGTTGCCCTATATAAACATTATCTTTTGGCTCTGCAAGACCTGCCAAATTCGCGGTTAGTTCAACAAATATACCGTAGTTTTCGATACTCCTCACAATACCTGAAACTGTCTGTCCTTGACTAAACATACTAATATTTTCTTCCCAAGTACCAAGAAGTTCTTTGCGGGTTAATGTTATTCTTCCCTCGTCATCAATATTCTTAATAATAGCCTTAATATCCTGACCGACTCTTAATCTATCGGACGGATGAGAAATACGGGAAACAGAAATAGAATCAATGGGCAGCAAAGCGATATTTCCGCAACCTATATCACAGAATGCGCCAAAACTTTCGAGATGGGTTATTCTAGCATTAATTATGTCCCCTATCCGCTTTTCGTTTAATATGTAATCGCGGCATTTGTTTTGGGCTTGTTTTCTTGATAAAACCGCGTATAATCTTCCTAATTCATCGGTGTTTATGGCGGTAATCATAAAGCTTACGGGTCTTCCAACCCTTGAAATCAATGCAATATCACGCGTCTGCCCCTCTGCTATCCCAATAGCGCCCTCATCTCTGGGTATTATACCCTTCATGCACCCAAGGTCTACCGTCATATTTCTATAATTATCGCACATAATCACATTGCCTTCCAGTATTTCACCGAGCGCCTGCGCTTGAGCAAGGTTTACAGGAGATGCAACCTTCTTTCGATTTTCGATACTCCCAATAAGCCAACCTTCAGGATAATATTCTTTCATTTTCTTCGCCCTTTCTTTTCACATTAACCGCCAAGACGGCTACAAAGAAAGTATATGAAGAAAAATATTTAATAATTACAAAAAGCCGCCAAGCATTTGCTTGACGGCTAGTGTTTAAAGTCCTACATATTCTCCTGCGGAGATTTTTTCACCTATAGCTTTAACAACATCTTTTTTGTCTTCCTTATATGTAACACCATACCACTTGTCTTCTGCAACAAGTACAGTTACATCCTTTTCATTATTATTAATAACGCCGGATGCTATACTGGGAAGATAAAACTCAGCTTTAGGAACATTGATTTTTTCCTTTAAAAAGGTAACTAAATCACGCTCTACATAATGGAAGAAATC
>JAZRNX010000084.1:0-4870 GCA_045648365.1 Acutalibacteraceae bacterium | reverse complement strand
ATCCGTTCACCTTGTAACCGATAAAGAGGATATGATTGAAGAACTATATATTTATAATCGCAATCAGACTCCTAATGCCGACCCCGCCAACCAATATATGTTTATACGTACCCGTATGAGCGAGGATTTCTGCCACGATTATACCGTTCACCTCAAGGGTGTTTGCGGTGACAGTGTGGTTGAATTTGAGCGCAAACTTTGGCACAATCACGACCTTATCCCCTTCTATATTCCAAACGTTAAGCTTTGGTGGCCTAAAGGTATGGGCGAGCCCAATCTTTATCACGTTACCGTTGAGCTTAAATATATGGGCGAGGTCAGGGATACCAAGACCTTTGATTACGGTGTTCGTAAGGTGCGCCTTATTAAAACCGATTATATCGATAAGGACGGCAACGGTGACTTTAAGTTTATGATTAACGAAAAGCCCTTCTTCGCTATGGGTACCAACTGGGTACCTCTTGACGCCTTCCATTCCCGCGATAAAGAGCGTCTTCCCAAAGCATTGGAGCTTCTCGGCGAATCGGGCAGCAATATCGTTCGTTGCTGGGGCGGAAACGTTTACGAAAATAATGAATTTTATGATTACTGCGATAGAAACGGTATTGCCGTTTGGCAGGATTTCGGAATGGGCTGCTCTTGGTATCCTCAGGACGAGGATTTCCATAATAGAATGAGAGAGGAAGCTACCAAGGTTATTAAACGCCTTCGTCAGCACCCATCTATTATTCTTTGGGCAGGCGACAATGAGGTTGACGTAGCGATTTCTCATTGCTACGACCCAAAGACCAACTATGTAACCCGCGAGGTACTCCCAAGAATTATCGAGCAACTTGATCCCCGCCGCGAATACCTCCCCTCCTCACCTTATTGCTCTACAAAGGCCTTCGAGGACGGTATGGCAAGTCGCATCCCCGAAAATCACCTTTGGGGACCGAGACACTACTATAAGCAGGAGTATTACGCCAACAGCGTTGCTCGTTTTGCCAGTGAAACAGGTTATCACGGTTGCAACTCCCCTGAGGGCATCAAGAAATTCATTGCTCCCGAAAACCTCTGGCCCTTTAAGGATTTTGTTAAGGAATGTGCATCCGCTCCCTCCATTCACAGAATGGATTATAATAAGGCGTGGCAGGTTCACGCCGCTTGTATGGAGGATAAAGTGGGCGCGGATTTCTCCTACCGTATACCACTTATGGGCTTCCAGATTGAAAAAGTATTCGGCGAATCCGTTCCCGATACATTAGAGGATTTCGCCCTCGCTTCTCAATTCTTGCAGTCCGAAGGCGTTAAGTATATGCTTGAACTTTTCCGCTCTAATATGTGGGAAAGAACGGGCATAATCTGGTGGAACCTTATTGACGGTTGGCCCCAGTTCTCCGACGCGGTTATTGATTATAATTACTTTAAGAAGATGGCATTCTTTACCATCAGCCGTATCCAAAAGCCCGTTATGCTTATGTTCCGCGACCCCTCTAAAGTCGCAGGAAAGCTTGAGCTTATAGCGGCTAACGAAAGTCAGGAAGATACCACTATTTCCTATAAAGTTACCGACGTTGAAACAGGCGATATCGTTCTTTCGGGCGAAGGTCAGGCTCCTGCCCTTTCAGGACATAAGTTGGCTCAGATTCCTATGATAGAAAAGCAGGGACTTTTGGTTATCGAATTCACCGTAAACGGTGAAACCTACCGCAACCATTATATGACAGGTGAGCCACACTATGATTACAAACAAGTAATTGAGTGGTTTAAGAAGGCAAATCTTTTGGAAATCGAAGGATTTTAAATAATATTATGCAAGGGAGGGCCATATGCCCTCCCCTAATTTTTGTATAACAAAATCCGCCCCGAAAATTCAGGGCGGATTCTTTATATTTATTAAATTTTTTGTTTAAAGGTAAATAACTTAATAATAATAAATGTTATAGGGCCGCCTATCATGGCCGCAAAAACTGTTCCCCAAAACTGAGAAAGCTGCAGCATGTTAAGGGTGAACACTGAGCCCGTAATATAAAATATAAAATTAGGAATATAAGAAACAGCAAATCTGAAATATCTTCTAAGCGTGGGTTTCTTTTTAAAAATCACACGGCAATTAAGCACAAATGCAATAATATTAGATAATATATATCCCACTATTGCCGCTATATTTTCCTGCATAACCAGACAGGAAACGGATGACAAAATCGCCAAATTAAAGGTGTTTAGACAACCAATGGCGCAATATTCAAGAAAACCAATACTTAAAAAAGTTCTTTTTAATATCAAAAGAAATTTCTTCACGCCATCCCACCTTTAATTTGATATATATTTATTATACCAAATTATCAAAAGAATTACAAGAGCGATATATTGTGCGCCGTTTGGAAGGTTATTGTATTATTAAACACCTAAAACCTTTTTTACTTTTTCAATCTTAAATCTATTAAAATATTTCTAATAAAAATTTTAATTCGTAAATTAACGAATTTCTTTTTATAATACTTATAAATACCGTTATAATCCCCTTTTGAATAAAGGGTTTTAAGGTTATCGTAGCCGTTTTCAATAAGTGAAAATTTCTCTATACTTTCGGGATTAGAAATAATTTTCATTATTTCTTGCTTTACACTTTTAACATTTCTTTTATGCGTGAAAACAAAAGCAATACATTCTTCATAACAATTTACAAACCAATTTAACCAATTTTGATTTGTAAAATCATATATATCGCTAAACCATTTTTCATACGATTGAAAGTTGGCCATAAAATTAGAAAATCTATTAGAATATCTGCTTATTAAAGAACCTGGACGCTTGAAATAATTGTAGTAAGCGCCTTCAACAAATACTAATGACTGGGCATACTTTAAACAGTGCATTAAAAACGGTTTATCTTCTTCTTTGCTTTGATGCTCATTGTATCTTACATCGTTATTAATCAATATCTCCCTTTTTAACATGACTGTACAATGCTCGTTGACAAATTTGCTCTTATCCGTCTTGCAAACAGAATAATATATTACTTCCTTTTCTATATATTCCCTATCGAGAAGCATATCATAAGGATAATTTAATTTATTAAGAGTAACCGTCTTGCCGCCGTTTTCTATGATAGAAAAATTACATATAACCATATCCGCAGATTTTTCCTCTGCTTGTCTAATCATATACTCATGCATTTCGGGCTCTATGGTATCATCTGAATCCATCATAATGATATATTTGCCCGAAGCCTCCTCAATGCCCCTGTTTCTTGCGGCGCTGGCGCCGGAATTCTTCTGCTCGATTAGCTTTATTCTATCGCAATCTTTTTGAAGCGCCTTAACTATATTAACACTATTATCTTTAGAGCCATCATCAACTATTACAATTTCTGAATTTGTAAATGTTTGGTTTAAAACACTCTTTACGGTTTGCTCTATGTATTTTTCAACATTGTATACGGGAATAATTACGCTAAGCAAATATTCTTTCATCATGACCCTCCTAACCGGTACACCTTAATTATACTCAATGTTTTAAACATAGTCAAGTAATTGGGTACTAATATAAACAGATACTATTTGGTTTTCGGCTTAACACTGTTTGCGACTGGTCGCAACTTCGTTTGGTGTCCGTTTCACAAACAACGATGTTCTCACTACGCTCAAAATGATGTTTGCAACTGAAGTTGCAAAACGATGTTGTGTCCTGCGGACACAAACACAAACAAATAAGGACTTGCTTTCGCAAGTCCTTATTTGTTTGGCTGTTCCGAACCATTTAGATGCCACTTTGTTTTTAGAAAAAAAGAGTTAAAAATAGCGTTTTTATATTATTTTTCAAAAAATATTTTCAGTTCGATAAATTGGAATTTATTTCAAACCGCATTCTTTATACAGTTCTTTAATGCACGGTGATTTATACTCTATGTATCCGTCTATATCATTTGGAAATAGCTCGGCGGCTTTTTCTTTTATCAAGCTATATTTTCTAACCGCTTCGGGGTTGCTTCGGAGAAAATCTCTGAATGTAATATGACGGTGTAATTCCTCAGAATACTGCGGACATACATACAAATGATGCATCATCAAATGTGGCTTATCAGTATATTTGAAAGCCTCTCTATCCTTGATGCCGAGGTCGCCCTCGTGGATATAGCCGATTCCTCTCAAACTTTCAACCACCGTAGCAAACGCCGTGTAATCCTTAATGATTACATCAATATCAATACAAGGCTTGGCAGACATTCCTTCTACAGAGGTGCTTCCAACGTGTTCAATGCCGATGATTAAATCGCCAATTGATTCTTTAATCTCACCCTTTATTTTTTCAAAAGCTGATTGCCATGCCACATCGTATGGCAGTACAACAACCTTTCTTGTTCTCATATAGTTCACCTACAAATTCTTATTTTCCTAACTGTTCGACCTATTGGAATTTGGCGAATTAAAAAATACCCTTGTTATATTTAATCATGGCACGAAAACTTATAACTAGTCCAAGAATAATACCAATAATCAAAACAGCAGTTCCAACTAAAATAAAAATATCGTTTTCAGTATATAGGGTTACAGATGACAGAACACTAAATACGATTATGCCAATACCGACAATAATAGTACCCAAGCCCACTTGTTTTCCAAATGGTATTCTATCTTCTTCTGAAACACGACTCCTGTGATATGAATGAAGAGATGATATGTTTCCTCGCATATTTGAAATTCCAAGAACAATACATACAACACCTACAAGAAAAGTAACAATATTGCCTGCCATAGTATAGCCTCCTTCAAATTGGAATTTACTTATCCTCTTTATCTTGCTTTGATACAAGAACGATTGACCCAACAAGCAAAACTATGCCAAGGGTAAAGAACACACATCCCACAACCGTATTCAACTGATT
>JAZRNX010000083.1:0-3309 GCA_045648365.1 Acutalibacteraceae bacterium | reverse complement strand
CCGACTTACTTCTGCAATATCTCCAGTGTCTGGAACAACATTGAAAGCCATTACAAAGCATAGCGAATTCAAAAAATCGCCAACCATAGAATCAGGTTCTAATCCGTGTGGATTGTTAGCAAACAGGTCATTAATTGCTTTTGAGAACTTAGTAGTATGGGTGTTTTTTATTTCCTGTTTAACAGTTTCTTTTTGACTGAACTTTTGGAAATGGTTATATAAATTTTCTTTGAATTCATCACAAATCCTATCAATAGAACTCTTTTCGCATTGATTATTATATATAAAACTTTTAATGCCACCACAAAAGATAACACATATTTTTTCTAATAATTTGTCTTGCTGTTCTTTATCCTCGTTATTGATTAAAGAAAAAAGCATATTCCAAAAGTATCCGATTCTTTCTTTAGACATTTCAATTGCATCATCAATTTTGTTAAAAGCTATTGGAGACCGATTTATGAAATCGGCGCACGTAAATCCCATATCATTTTGGTCATACAATGTTTCAAAAATGATTTCAATGCCTTTTAACTGCTGTTGATTGAAAGTTCCTACAAGATCATAAACCTTTTTTATAGCATATAAAGTGGCACAGTGCATACCGTAAATATCATGCTCTCTGTTGGTGTTTGGATACTTATTAAACAGGTCGATAAGTAACTTGCCTATTTCACCACTTATACCGAATATGGCTGTTTTATCCTGCTCTTTCATAATTTCCTTGCCATTAGACGCTTTAAAATTTTCACTAAATGCATCGAAATTAGTTTCACATTGATTGCCATTGAGTAAATCTAAAACTGGTAGTTTTTGCGCTTCGATAAGTTTTTTACTGATTGGCACAGCACCTCTAATAAAGCAAAAACCGTCGGCTACTAATTCTCGTTGAATAAAAATATAATAATCTGAAAAAAGGTGGGTGTTTCGAGTCCAATGAAGCATACTCGTATTTGTTAAATTAGCGTTGTATACATGAAAACCAGAGAAATCCTTGTGAGGAAAATAGGTATCTGCTCGTGCCTGAGTATACTCGTCTTTAATGCTTTCTTGATTGAATTTTCTGTGATACTGCAAAACTTGATGGAATAAGGCACTTATATCATTAGCGTTTTGTCTTAAACCCAATATTTTTAATATGCTCATAACATTAGACACAGCAACTCCATACAATTCCTCTGTTAAATCAAAGTCCCACGATTCCTTGTAGACATTAGTTATCATTTGTGTCCAAGAAAGAATCTCAAAATATCTTTTTAAAGCACATACAAAATTGCCTTGCATCATGTACAACTCAGCATCTATAGATAAAAGTAAATATTTATTTCCTATTCCTGATGGAAGAGTGTGTGCTTGTGGCAACGTCTTTTCGATATAATAACGGCATTCTTCAATAAAGTACAATGCATCCGTACCATCTTCATCATAGAAATAATTAGAATTTAACAAACCAATAAGGTTTTCTATCATTTTAATGTTTAGAGGAACACTATTAGGGTTCGATTTCAGTTGATATAAAATGTTTTGTCTTTCATTAAGCTCTCCACTATCACCACAAGAATCAGCATATTTGGTAGATAGCTCGGAGTCTATATCAAATTGATTTTTGTATTTATAGGGCGGTATAGTTTTATTTATTTTTCTAACAAAATTGAATATTTTTTCACTGTCGGAATTGCCATAAGCAATTTGTTGGTTTTCTATATTCTTGCGAATCTTTTCCGCTTCAACTTCTTTTTTTACCTCTTTTGCAGTATCTACAACTGCTTTTGCAAATAAAAAATCCCAAAAACTCATAAACATCTTCTCCTTTAAAACAATTTATTTAGCCCTGTTTGAAAATCCGAAAATCCACGCTGCAAGTAAAATAATAGTAAGTATAATACCAAGACCTATTTCTTCACCGTCAGTATAAATAAATGTATTTATAATTGGCATAAAACATCCAATGAGCGCTAATATCCAACCAACAATTCCCCAAGCACAATAAATTTTTGGAGGTTCATCGGTACTTTGCTGTTGTGGCTTATATTTGCCAGTTGAATGATTTTTATTTCCCATTATTCTATTAAAATCATCACAATCGTTCATATACTCACCGAAACTTACCTTACCATCATTATCAAGGTCTGCCTGTTTACCAGTTAAAAAGCTAAAATCATCGTGGGGCATAATTACACCTCTTTAGTCATTGTGTTCATTATAATAATCTTCTGCATCATAATAATCAAAGAAATCATCATAATGGTCGTAATAAAAATCTTCTTCGTTAGAATAGTCTTTTGCATTATATGGGTCATCATCGTCATCTTTGGAAGGAGACCTATACGGAGTAAATGAATACGAACTACTGCTATTAGACTGATTTTTATTTGAATAAAAACTACTGCTAGGATCTTTCTTTAATTCTTCAACTTGTTTTCGATTGTCCTCTAATAATTGTTGGAAAAATTCATCATACTCGGCTTTTGATTTTTTGATAAATTCGTTTATCGCTTCTTTGCGTTCTTTAGTTTGATATTCAAAGTCCAAGTCATCAATATCCATATAAACTCCACAACAACCGTTATTATAGGAAATATGGGCCTCGCAAAGCTCAATTAAATCATTTGCATCCTTATAATATTCATTTTCTATTATTTCAAGTTGTTCTTTTGCTTCTTCGTAAGCAGCTTCATCTATTAAAGCTATTGCCTTGTTATATTTATTTTCGATATAATGAGCTTCCGAAATCGTTGAAATTGCAATTATTCCAAAAAGCCCTAAAACAACTGCAATAATAATAATTAATATATTTTTTCTTTTAATACCATTATACATTACATTGACCTCCATTTCAACTTTGACAAATCCAAATAATAAATAGAATGATTGCAGGTATGATTAGAAACGGCATTTGCAAGCAAAAAAGAATAATGATTATCCAATGTGTGACTGTCATATTTCTGAGCCAACCCTTGAAGCCACTTTGCTTTTGTGGGGTATAACCGCCTGAACTGTGCCCATTTTTATAAATGTGTTCAAAGTCATAGCAGTCACTATCATATTCAACAAAATCTACTTTTCCATCACGGTTGGTGTCTGCATAATCGCCTGTGATGCCTTTATAATCTTCCATTTGTTAGAACCCCTTTCTTCGTTCTGACTTAATTATAAAACGTTCACTGTCCCATAAAACGGACTTGAGCAGAGTGAATTTCACAAAAACGGGCGGGCTTTAATGGAAAAGTAAAAGCAAATTTTCGTGGCAAAATGGGCAGCAGGACAACAGTATATATAACAAAAATGCAGGTGGATTATACCTACCTG
>JAZRNX010000082.1:0-6709 GCA_045648365.1 Acutalibacteraceae bacterium | reverse complement strand
GATTTTCAACCTCATATGTATCTTCGGTATAAAGCATTAGGGTGTTGTATCCCAAGTCTGCCATAATATCTATCCAATTTTTAAGCGCATCAACGGTCATTACTGCGTTTCTGGAGCAATCAATCATTACTCCAAATCTATTAAAAAATTTTTTAAGCAAAATACTTTCCTTTCAATTTTTTACGCAACTTTATGAGAAAAGTTGCGTAAAAAATTGCTAACCTGTAATTCCAACCCTATCAATACTTTCAACAAACCATCGTTGAACAATAAGGTAGAAAATTAGCGGTGGTACAATAAACATAAGACATCCCGCCATCAAATAAGCCATACCCTCGGGTTTATCCGGAGTAAGATAAATATTATGATAGTTAATAAGGTCTTTTAACTTGCTCATTGTAACTGCTAATGGATAATCAGCATCCATATACATTTCAGCTAAGAAATAGTCGTTCCAATGCCATACTATTGAGAATACCGTAACCGTGAGTATTACAACACTTGAGGAAGGTATTGCTATAGAGATAAATGTTCTTAATGGGGTTGCGCCATCTATCCAGGCAGCTTCCTCCAACTCTTTTGGAAGGCCCTTAAAGAACTGCATATAGATATAAATGAGTATTCCCGATTTAAGACCGCTTGCAAAAAGCGAAGGTAGATAAAAGGTCCATGCCGTTCCCAATAAATCAGGTCGCAAATCTATACCTGTAAGCTTGTTGAAAAGGCCTAAAATTCCAAAAACATCCAAATGAGAAAAGTTTACCATAAGCGGTATAATCAGCATTGTGCTCGGAATTAAAATTGTAACAAAGAGCAGCATTGTTAAAATTCGTTTGAACGGGAAATTAAATCTTGAAAAACCATATGCGACAATAGCACAGGTAAAGACTTCAATTAAAGCACTTACCATATGAACGCGCATAGTAGACCAAAAAGCATTACCGTAATCCATAACATCAATCATAAACTCAAAGTTTGAAAAAGTTAAAGATTTTGGAATCCAAACAACCGTTGGATCCAGAAAAGATTCACGGGAGCTAAAGGACGCGGTCATCATATAAAATAAAGGATATAAAACAATGTAACCGATTGAAAGAAGTATAAACCAGCGAACAATCAGGTTAAGTATATTTGAAACAACCCTTTTCTGCTCTTTAGCCTTTTGGGTTTTAAGTATAGAAGTATTATTTAGATTCAGCATATTCAATACCTCACTCCCATCTGCGCATCAGCATCCGGCTATAGAGAAAAAGAACAATTCCCATTATGGCTGCCACAACAAGAAAATACATCCAAAGCATTGCCGACGAAGCGTCATAAACACCTGACTGCATCTGTAATCTTGCACTCTTGATTATTGGACTTATAGCCTCATCAGTAAAAAGCTCAATCATAGTAAACACAATTACAAGAAGTGTTACTCTGGAAAGCATCGGGAAGGTTATAAACCAGAAATCCTCCCAAGAGGAAGCACCTTCAACCCTGCTCGCCTCATAAAGGGTTGACGGTATAGACTGAAGCCCTGCAATAAAAAGCACAATCTGTATACCGGATTTCCAAACAAAAGAAAATATGTTACTAATTACCTTCTGCACATATGAGGCAATTCCTACCGGCAGATTCAGTACATTCATAATATCGGATACATTCATCATATTCTGAGAGACACTCGCATCTGTTTGTTCAGAAAACGATGTTGCATAGCCCGTAAGATACTGCATAACAACACCTGTAGCAATAATTACGGGTAAAAAATATACTGCGCGGAAGAACAATCTGCCCGGAAATTTTTGATTGAGAATCAATGCCAAAACCAAGCTTACAACCAAAATAAGCGGCAAGGAATACAGCATAGAGGTGATTGAAGCAGTAAGATTTTTTACATAATGAGGGTCTTCATTTATAAGCATCTTAAAATGCTCAAGACCGACAAACTTGTAGCTTTCGTTTCCGATTACAACCTTAGAAAACGAATATGCTATAGACTGACAAAGGGGTGTCAAAAAGAACAGGGCGAATCCTATAATCCAAATGGATACAAACATCAAGCCATATCTGCTCTTGAGAGCCTCTACACCACGTAGCTTGCGTTGTTTCTTCATTCTTTCTTGCCTCCTATCCTATATTCACCCGCCCCAATTTCACCTAAGGGGCTTTGAGCAGCCTTTTCACTCTTATTAACGGCAACTGTTACACCATTATCAAAAACGGTAACCCTTACGCCGTTTTCCAGTAAACTATGCGATACAATAGTAGCGCCGTTTATTGATTTATAATAGTCTTTCAGCTCATTTACTGTAGAGACTATATCTTCCTTCCATTCATCATAAACTCCGCAATGTAGCGAATCGGAAAGTACATTTATAATTGCAACATCATACTCATCCATTAAACTCCACTGAGGAGCAATTCCACTTTCAATAGCCGAAAGCAAAACGTTCCTCGGAACTGCTGAAATATTAATTGCAGTTGAGGTTAAAGGTACATAACCCTTAAATACCGCTTGATAAAATGGTATCTCCTCATCAAAAACATCAGATTTTGTAGAATTCATAGGAGAAGAAAATACCACATCGGCATTTACTGCCGCATAAGCGTTAGCGCCGTTAAGAGCTACTCCTCTACTCATTTTCCTAATATCCTTTAATTGTTTAGAAACCTGGGTAGCGGTATTTTTCTTTATGGCATATTCAAATGAATTATAGTCTGAATAAGCAATTTCGCCTAAGCTTTCAAAACTATAGCCCACATCATTCCATTTTTCAGTTTTATTAATGAGCTTGCTGATAACACTTGGAAGTTCACTACGGCTCAAAAGCGAATAAGCTGTATTATCTAGCCTTGTTCTTAAATTAACGGAATAGTTTCTCGGCTTATACACCTTTTCATTAGCGGCGATAGCTTTATCACCACGATTTCTAAAGCGAATAACATCAAAATCAAAATATGCATCTATTCCATTTTCTTTTGTAAACTTGCCAAGGTGATTAAGTTGTTTTGTGCTACCAAGTTTGCTGTTTATTTTATATCCCCCTGCAAGCTTGGAAAAATCGATACCTTCAACTCCAAAGCCTTTAAGCTTTAAAGAAAACTCAGTATCTGTAAGCTTATATAATTCCTCAGCCATATTATAAGCCTCTTCGATAGTGGTTAAGGCTTCAAGCGAACGGTAAGGAATTCCTAAGAAGGACTTTGAGGTCATAAAACCGCCGTTTACGGTTATTGCAAAACTTTTTTCATTTTCTGTCTTTTGCAAGTCTTCGGCTTCAATAAGATAATTGCGATAAGCCTCTGCCATTCCAACATAATTTGCCTTATCGTTATAAAGAGGCATATATGAGACAGTAAACTTGTTTTCCACAATATTGTCTGTATAATAATCGGTTTCACGAATATTTCCCGTATAAATTCTAGCCCTGAGTTTATCGTATCCTCTAACACGGATTGTGGTAAAGGCTGCGGAATGACCGTAAGAACTGCCGCCTACAATTGTATCTATAAAAGCAGATTCTGCACCTTGCTCAACGATACAAAGCACCGCTCTGTCACCGCTCTTAGCACCAAAAGCCGGTATTCTCACCGGTTCTTCGTTGGTAAGCTTGTCATAAACCTGTACCATAGGATCCGTGCCATAAATTTCATAACGATTGCTAACTCCGGTGCCGGATATTGTTTTAGGATAAATCAGAGCACCTGAGCCTGAAGGGATCATTAAATAGCTATTTTCGCTCTCATTATTGATTGAGCAAAAGAAGGGAGATAAAGAAACCTCAATAAGACGGTTTCCGCCCTCGGCGATTTCTTTTGTTTCAACTGTTGCTGATATTCCCCTCTTATTTACAGTATAAATAACGGGAACAGAGATTTGAACTTCATCAAAGTAATATGTAACCTTAATTCCGTCCTTAACCTTCTCTGCCGAAACACGACCGTTTTTGACAGCAGATAAACTTGAATTAGCGTTGACCTCATGGTCAGTTTTACTATCGACATACTTTAACACTAGTGCCGAAGAAACGATAGGATTAATCTTAATGGGCATTCCGAATTCATCGAACTTAGGCTCTGCAAGCTCGGTAGGAACATTGGAATAAAGTGCCCCTGTTTTTTCATCTTTAAGTGAAACCTGCTTTGTTTCATCATCCCAAATAAGGTGGAAATCGCCGTTTTGAGCTACTATACCGCTTTCTACGGTATAGATTTCTGCCTCACTATTAAAGAGAGGGGATTTAGCGGTTTCCTCCTTTTTACAGGCAGATAAACAGGTAATCAGTAAACAACATGAAAGAAACAGTGCTAATATTCTTTTTGTATTCATATATAAAAACACATTCCTTTCTGCCGAGATTATGAGATTTCAATATAAAGTGTTGCCAAAAATGCAACAAACTGCTGTGATAATATAAATATCATTATAATTAAGAACACAACAACGGCCATGCTAATAAGGGTTAAAAGGGTGGTTCCCAAAAACTTACCCATAGAATAATCATGGATTTTGATTGTACCGATCATTAAGAGAATTAATGTATACCCAAGCATTAAACTACGGAAGATAATAAGGAATTCCGCCTCGTCTGCCATCATCACATTGGATAAAATCAAAAATGTAAATTCTCCAATAATAATGGGCACTAAGCTATATGTAGTAACAACAAAAATATCTTTGGTTTTGCCTTTACCATCCATAAGAGTGGTAACGAGCTTGTTGCAAATAATCCAAAGCACTACAATACCGACACTTCTTACAAGCACCCAAAGGGAATTATAATTTGCCAAGTCAACATAGGTAAATGTGAAGCCTCCGCAAAGATCAGAAAGCACCGACATTATATAGTAAATTACTACAAGCACTCCGCCTATAACTATAGAACCCATCTGCTTTTCCTTGATTGTATCAAAAGCATCAAAGGGATGAATCAGTGTTCTGAACAGCATACTTAGTTTGTCATTTTTAACAAGTGTCACCTTACGTTTCATAGAAACCACTGCAAATATCAGCAGACCTATAATTAAACTGCAACCTAATATTAAAATCCAAACAAAATTATCGCTTATAAACTGTGTGCGCACCTTAGCAAATGCCAAGCTATAGGTTTGGCGATCATAACCCTGCTTTGAATATTCAATAGCACGGTCATAATCCTCTTCGTTAAGGTATGCACGAGCTAATCCGTTGTAAGCCAACTGACAGTTTTTATCCTGCTTAATGACCGAAAGCCAAAGCTCCTTGGACTCGGCATAATTACCTGCAAGTGTCAGCGCTCTTGCCTCTTTAAACTGTGTACCGAATTCAGTTTCCTTGAATACTGTGAGCGAGGATTTGGCAGAATCCACCACCAAAACATCACTTCCATTCAAGGCAATAGCCTTAGCCTGACGGAACACACCGTCCTGATCACCTGTATTTGCACCGCCGCCGAAAGCAGAAAGCAAGCGCCCTTCCTCGTCATAGATATATACCCTGCCGAAAGCAGTATCAAGACTGTAAATAAATCCTTTTTCATCAATATCTATAGACGATATATCCTGACGAAGCATATCACCGACCAGAATCGACCAGTTTGTACCGTCATCAGCGAAATTCACTTTATCTGAATCAATTATATTTGAACCGTCGCCGGGGCTTAGTTTTTTGATTTGCCCCTTCATATCATTAATATTTGTAAATCCTGTTGTGGTGTAAACAAAGTCCTTAGGGCCTACGCAAATGTCAACAAAGCAATATGGCAAAACGCTCTCACTGGCAGATTTTTTCGCATTGTTAACAAAAAGTCTGCTCATCATGGTAGAAAAAGCCTGTGTTATGGTGTTTTTTACCTTGTTAGCACCATAAAAGCCTAAAAATTCTCCCTCCGGAGAGTATAATATAGCACCGTGATAAGAGCTGTCGCACAAAACATAGGTATAGCCTGTAGAATCAACTGCAATACTTATAGGATTGAACTTATACCCTTCCGGAATAAGCGTGCTGTTCGGCTTAGTAAGAGTAGCCAACAGCTTACCCTTACTATCTATAATCAGAACACGGGCATTTTCAGTGTCACAAATATAAATCTTACCGTCTTTATGGGCAAAAATATTCTGTGCGCCTGAAAAAGTTATCTCCTCACTGCCCGATTCAATTTTTGTAATTTCTTTTTCTAACTCGTAGTTTTCATTTACAACAATGATGCGAGAAGCTTTACCGTCAAGCAGATAGATGTTTCCGTTATCATCTGTGCAGACATCATTAAGTTCCTCAAAGGGTTTAATCCCTAAGCTATTCGCATCTATAACTTGATTCACGGTATGTGTATCATGTATATAAACCGGCTTGCGTCCACCCGCACCTACATCTTCCCAATAAGTATAACTTTCAACGGGAATTTCACTTGCGGTGGATTTGGCACCTACCTGTAAAATAAACACCGATAGCAGCGTCATAGCCAAAAATGCTATAAAAAGCTTAAATGTTTTTTTCAATATAACTCGCCTCCTGAATTTGGTGTTTATTCCTTAATACCTGCACTGCTCATAGATTCCAAAACATTACTTTGAGAAATTAGGTAAACTATAATCGGGGGTACCATCATTATAACCGTTACCGCCATCGCACTACCTACGAGAATGATATAGAATTTGTAAAATCTACTGAAATAAAAAATATTTTCACTTGGAATGAAATAGCAAATCAACCGGAAAAAGCGAGAGAATTTTTTTTAACGCA
>JAZRNX010000081.1:0-4403 GCA_045648365.1 Acutalibacteraceae bacterium | reverse complement strand
CACCACACCATTGGATTTGCTGCATAAAATCAGATGCCGAATACCAGCCACAGATAGATATAGGCAGGAACAATGGCAGCCAGTGTGAAAGGAATACCGATCTTAAAGAAGTCACCGTTCTTGACTTCATACCCCTCTCTGCGCAGAATGCCAATGCCGGTGATGTTTGCTGATGCGCCGATGGGGGTGCAGTTGCCGCCCAAAGTAGCGCCAGATAAAAGACCAAAATAAAGCACCGTGGGGTCTACATTAAGAGCCGAGGCAAGACCCGCAATAACGGGTATCATTGTAGCAACATAAGGAATGTTATCAATAAATGCAGAAATCAGCACCGAAGCCCAAACTATAACGGTATAAAGCACGAAGATATTTCCGCCGCCCGCCTTAGCAAGAAGTCCTGCCGCCGCATCTATTACGCCCTGCTCTGCAATACCGCCTATCATAAGGAAGAGTCCAAGAAGAAGTCCAATAGTTTGAAAATCAATTTCCTTTAAGGGAGAAACTATTGCCGAAAGATTTCTCTTCTTAATAAAGTTATAGATAAGGCCTATAACCAGTAATGCGCAACAGATAAGACCGTTTGTAACATCAGGTTTATTAGGTATAAACGAAGCGAGAATTAAAAGAAGTATTGTGCCGGTGAGAAGTACGGTAGGCACCAAGTCCGTAACCTTCGTGCGCTCATTTGTTTTAGGAATAGGGGCCTTTTCCTTGCGGAAAAGGTATGCCAAAATAATGGCAGAAAGAACTGCTCCCAGTTCAACCGCAAAGAATATGCTCGGTCTTCCCTTATACCAGAAGAAGTCCATAAAGCTCATATCAAGAGCAGAGCCAAGCATAATGGCGGTGGTATCGCCAACCAAGGTTGCGGCGCCTTGCAGGTTAGATGATACGGCAATTCCTATAATAAAGGGAACGGGGTTGGTTTTAAGTTTGCGGCAGATTTCAAGGGCTACGGGAGCCACCATAAGCACGGTAGCCACATTATCCACAAAGGCGGAAATTACTCCCGAAAACAAAGACATTGCCACCGCTGCCCACATAACATTAGGCACCTTTTCCATTATTAAATCAGCGAGAAGTTCAGGCATTTTGCTTTCAATAAAAAGAGCGACTATTCCCATCGTACCCGCTATCATAAGTAAAACATTAAAATCAATATTGCCTAAAATCTGCCCTACAGGAAGCATACCGGTAAGGATAAATATAAGCGCAGAAGCAAGGGCAATATATGGGCGGTATTTACTGAATACCAGCATTAAAACATAAGTCACCGCAAAAAGCGCCAACGCTAAATACATCATAATCAAATTCTCCTTAGTTTATAGCATATGTATAGTTTTTAAGAAAATGTATCACGAAGATTATAACATGGATTTTTGTAAAGTTCAATAATTCTAATTAAAAACTAAAAAATAAAAGCCGTGAAATTTCACGGCTTGATTTTTATTTTCAATCAGAGGTAATCTCTCATTTGACGGGAGAGGTCTTCCTCCATTTTGATTAGTTTTTTACAAATATCCTTTGATTCTTCATCGGCTGCCGCATATTCGTTAAGATACTTGCTTAACGATTTAACACCCATATTACATCCGTCGGTTATAAGGTCAGATATGGTACTGTCGGATTCGTTTATAACAAGCTTCATATTTGTCTTCATCCAGGACATACCCTTAGCAATGGGATTTGGCTCTTTACCGTCATCTTTATATTTGTCCAGTAGCTTTTGAAGCTCCCCATCCAACCTATCATGTTCATCCTTAGAAGCATTAAGATATCTCTTCAGCTCCTCTGATTTAACGTACTTTAGAACATCGTCGATAGCAGACACGCCCATTTTTATTCCCGCATCACATTCGCGAAGTAACTTTATTGTATCCCGTTCTATCATAATTTTCCCTCCTGAAGATATTATCGGCAAAAAAGCAGGAATTATGATGAGAATTTTTATTATAGGAAAATTAAACAGGGACTACCGAAGTAGTCCCTGCTTTCACTTTACTTAATTTCTTGCTCCAAATTATCAAACTCAGGTGTAGAAAAGAATTCTCCCAAGGTAATTTCTAAACCGTCGCAGAATTTCTTAATTGTAGTTATAGATATATCTCGCCTACCTGTATCCATCATACTATACGCAGTAGAGGGTGTTACACCCGATATATTAGCAAGTTCATTTATTTTCATATTTCTTTCTTCGCATAGGTTTTTAAATCTTTCTGCTACAACATCTTTGACGCTCATTAATTTCACCTCAAGAATATTGTATGCGGTTTTACATTTTTGCGTATACGCACTTGCGTAATTTTAAAAATAATGTTATAATTCAAAATCATACTGCGGTTGAGGTGTTTGAAAATGAAATGTGAAAATAGTTTTTGCATTTATCAATCCAATGATAAATGTATGTTTGAAGAAGTTAGTATAGATAATGCAGGTATGTGCACTGCATGTATTTACCCAAATATTGATACAGAAATATTAAATCAAGCAAAATTAAAGCTTTTGGGCAAATACAAAAAAGCAGAAATATTGTAAAGTTCGGTTTGTTGATAGTGGCTCTAAAAGAACAGGGACTACCGAAGTAGTCCCTGTTCTTTTGGTAGTTTGAACTTAATGACACAAATGAAATGTGCCTGAAAACCGTTATTTTTCTTGTTTTATGTTTTTGAAATATTTTTACACATAAATAGCTTAAATACTATACTCCACATTAAAGCATTTATTATCATAAATAACAATCCACATATCAATAGCAAAAGCATTGTTCCAACAACTAATGGCAGCAAAGGTGTGTTTTCAACTATCGCTATAGACACAAAAAACGGCAGAAGTATAGAAATAAATGCTAGTATATGAATAATGTTATCTCTTGATTTAATTATGCTAAAAAAAGAATGATTATTTAATGCATCCGTTTTATGATGTAAACTTTTATATCGCATTATGCAAACAAATACAAAATTCATAACAAGTGCTAATATTGCGAGTATCAAAGTATTAACTAATTCAGAAAAAGTATTTCTTAAAACTAAATTCCAAACAAATGCTAGTATAAATACTAATAAAAAGTAATTGGCTATAAAACCAAGCGTAACTAATATCTTTTTAAAATATAGTTTAATCATAATCCTCACCAACCTTTAAGTTTATTATAGCATAAAATCGGAAATACATCAATGCGGAGCATTGTATGTTTTGTTTGCACGAAGTGCAACATCGTTGGGCGTTAGCCCGCATCGTTTGTGCGAAGCACAACACTGTTTGCCGAAGGCAACCCCGTTTTGTGTCCGCAAGCGGAATGAAGTTTTCGCCAAGCGAAAAATGATGTTGACCGCACGCGGTCAAACGATGTTGTGTCCTGCGGACACAAACACAAAAAGAAACACCCCCCAAAAGGAAGTGTTTCTTTTTGTCATTCGTGTCCGAAAAAGAACTGGGCGAAAACCGAGGATTTCCCTCTATTCTATTGTCGTCCAAGAAATTTTTGTCGTATTTCCATTCCAATCATCAAAATACTTTTCAACTTCATCCTTTGTGGCAGACTTTTGATTCAACTGATATGTATTTGCCGAATCATCCTTGTATGCAAGATTTGTTACTACAGAGTCAAGTTCCTCAAAAGAAACTCTACTTATCGCAGTATAACTATTATATCTAACGTTTAAAAAACTGCCGTCCGTCTTAATATCTTGTAAACTAATATTTTCAAGAATATACCCATTCACATTTTCGTTATCATATCGAAGAATAAGAAAAAATTTCAGCGTGGCATCTACAATTACCAATTCCTCTAAACCATCTGAATCAAAATCAACATAAGCATATCCTTGTGGAATAAACGGATTTAAAGCACTGTACTCTGTGTGAAATCTAAATTCTTTCAAGCTTTCTTCAGTAACTTTATCAAATACCATACATTTATAAGAAAAGTTTTGCTCTTTATCTAAAACTTTTTGTAAAAGTTCTTTTGCCTCACTATTTTGCTTTTCAGAATTATTGCAACCGACAAAAGATAAACACATTACCAGACACATAAAAATAGCCATTAATTTTTTCATATAATTCACCTCTTGGATGTATTATAACATAAAAGCGACGGAGTCGCAATAATTATTCATTATTCATTAGCCGTGCGACTTCATTTTTCATTATTCATTTGAAAATCCGTTCTCAGTTAATGAATAATGAATGATGAAAAATGAATAGTGAATAATACAAACAAAAATCCGTCCACTTTCGTGAACGGATTTTCGTTTGTCATTCGTGTCCGAAAAAGAACTGAGCAAAAACCGATGTTTTCTTTAAGTAAATATTAGATTAAGTCTATTATATGCGGCTATCATCATATCACAATACCCTTTGCCAAATAAACACAAAACCACAACTGATATTATGAATCCAGT
>JAZRNX010000080.1:0-3203 GCA_045648365.1 Acutalibacteraceae bacterium | reverse complement strand
AATTAAATTGTACTTCGGGAAGTCCCTTAACTGAGATAAGTAAGGATAATACGCCCGAAAGCATCGAAGCGGAAATAACAAGACGCCAATCCACCTGCGAAAACACCGCCGTTGTGCCTATTGTGGCAACGGCGGTTTCTGGTACTGTTTTAAGGGCTCTTATACCTGCCGCCTTAATCCATTTTAAAAAATTATTTTTCACTTTATTCCTCCTAACTTACAATATCCCAAGATTTAATTTCAGTATAAATTTTATCCATAAACGAGTTACCTTTTAAGGCTTTATACGCCTCATACAAAAACACGAAATTTTCATATTCATATTGCCGTATTTCCCCGCTGCGATGATGGTGATAATATATACGCAGCATTTCGCTTCGAAGTTGACATTTTGTACCGTTGGCAATTTTATTTATAGCAACGATAACGGGTATAAGAACACCTAAAAGAATCCCAATCTCACTGGCTATGGCAGTCAGCATTTTTATATCCATTTACTATCCCACCTTCACGATGCGTATCTGCACTCGGTCAATAGTTTGTCCGTATATACCTGCGTAGCCTTCCTTCGTATCGTCACAGTTTCTCACCCACGCAAGATAATTCTTGCCTTTGGGCGATACACGGTATTCAACCGCATAGCCGTCAAGACCTTCAAGTTTTATTTGTAATCCGTCAATGTTCTTTCCGTAGATACCCGCGTATCCGCCCTCAGCTGCATCAAGGTCCTTAACCCAAGGAAGATATTTTCCGCCAACTGTATGTACTCGGTAAACGATGTTACCCTTTGTAAGTTTGGCTCTGATGCCGTCAATGGATTTACCAATAATACCTGCATATCCGCTCCCGTTTGCTTCGTTATAATCAACTATATCCGAAAGCCACTTGCCCTTATTGGTGTGTACGGCATAAATAACTGATGGTGTCAAAGGAAGGTCGGAATCCAGGTAGGAAGTGGGGTTGATTTTATTTCCGTCTTTTCTCACTTCAAAATGAAGATGAGCACCGTAGGAATTACCCGTGTTACCCATAAAACCGATTTCCTGTCCTTCGGTTACAAAATCACCGAGTTTTACATACACTTTGTCAAGATGAGCATATAGGGTAGAATAACCGTTTCCGTGTTCAATTCTTACGCAGTTTCCGTAACTGGCATTGCCCGTGGAGCCTTTTTTATTTTTATGCCCTGTCTGGCAAAAAACCACCTTGCCCGATGAATGAGCAACGATGGTTTCAAGGTTTGACGGGGCTTTAACAATGTCAACCGCCTTATGTGTTGTGCTATACCTCTGTGTAATTCGATGTTCGCCGTTTTTTAGAATTCTTGACATTATTCTTACACCTCTTCAATTTCTGTAGTATCTGTTTCGGTTATCGGCGCAGGACAAAGGGTTGCAATCTCTTCCGTTTGCTTCTCTGAAATTAATCCTTTGGAATAATATGCTGCCGTAAGTTCGGTTACTTTAGAAAAGGGTGTTTCGCCTTTTTTATAGCCCTCAACAATTCCGCTTACTAACCATTTTGAAAAATCAAACATTATATTGTACCTCCTAAATTGATTATGGCGTTTTGCAACTCACAAAACGCTTTGTTTATATCTTTGTTATACTCGGCTTCAATGGTTGCGCCTTCCGTATCGGTGGTTAAAACCGTAGTCGGATACATACTCGTCACACCATCTACCGTTCCGTCTGCATTAGTAGTGTAGGCAATCGGCTGAATATACGGCTCATATTTGGTTTTAACATCACCTATTTCCACTTGCGGTCTAAAGACAACATTTGAAACTGCTACATCTTTGCTCACAATTAAACCCACCCTTAATTCCGTATCTTCATTAAGAGTAAATTTCTTGCCTACGCCAATATCGCTAATATAAACACTGTAATCATTATTAGCAAGGTAAATAAAGTAGGTGTTATCCGAACCATTAGCAGGACAGCCGCTCAAAACATACGTGCCCTTCGGCAAAACAAAAAGGGTGCTTGTAGCATAACTCTGCGCCGTTGCCGTTCCATCAGCAATCCAAGTACCATCGCCATTGTCTGTCCATAAAATCCCTTGGTGAATTCTTGTGGTATTAGTAAAAGGATACGGAATAAGGTTTTTGCCGCATTTTATTACAGAATCTGTACCCGTCGCTTTAATTTTAAGTGTGTGTTCTAAAGGAGAAATGTCATCTAATACTACAGTTCCACCGCTTTTTTTGCCAATTAAAGCATTAGAAAATGTGATGTTAGCATATTGGAAAGTGACCTCACCGGCATCACCCTTGTCACCTTTATCTCCTTTATCACCTTTGTCACCCTTGTCTCCCTTTTTGCCTTGTATTCCTTGCTCACCCTGTATTCCTTGCTCACCGTGTATTCCTTGCTCACCTTTATCGCCCTTCTCACCTTGCAGTCCTTTAGGACCTCTTGGGCCCTGCTTACCTTCTTGGCCTCGGTCACCCTTTATTCCTTGAGCTCCCGTATCACCTTTATCGCCTTTATCGCCTTTTTCACCTTTATCACCCTTAAACTCGCCATTATCTGCATCCGCTCTAACAGTTTGAGCTATATTCCTGGCATCAAGGCAAACTGCAATAATCTGGTCATATTGGTCCTGTGTGGGTATTTGAGGTTCAGCTCCGTCAATTTCTCCGCTCTTTACTACGGGAATAAATTTAGGCGCGGTAGTAATAATGCTATCTTCACGGTTTCCCACAATACTAATTTCAAAACCGGGATATTTTATTACCTCAAAAGGCACATAACATTTGCCTTCTTTAAAAAGCGGATTGCCTTCTTCAAGGATAACGGCAAAGGTTTCTTCCCCATTTGTGAAAATCGCCTTTTTTAAGTATCCCTTCCAATCCTCACCACAGATAAACTCTGCCATAAGGTATTTAACGCTATCTGATACCACTGTATCCGATACCACCGTTATTTCCTGCCCTACAACATTAACAGTAATCATTCCTTTTTCTCACCTTCTTCAATGTTTTCTGCAACCTGAATTTATATTACTCCGCCAAAACGCGCCATTCACCCACAAAACACAAAAACACCCACCAATTGCAATATCTTGCTAACTTGGTTCGGAACGAAACAGGTTGGGTATTCTCGGATAATTTGGCACATAAATGTTGTAAATTAGCTGGCATACGATCTAAAACTAAAAGAGGTAGAAAAATTGCAGGTAGAGAAAATATTAAATTTCCC
>JAZRNX010000079.1:0-40782 GCA_045648365.1 Acutalibacteraceae bacterium | reverse complement strand
GCCGCCAAAGAATTTTTCTTATATACCAAAATAAACGGCGGCGCACAAATAAACATAGAAAAATATATCCCGAAAGCCGCAGGTTTAGGCGGCGGTAGCGCCGATGCCGCCGCAGTTATCGTGGGGCTTAATGATTTATATAAAACAGACCTTAATGATAAACAACTTATGGAAATAGGTCTCAAAGTTGGCGCCGATGTTCCTTTTTGTATAATAGGTGGCACCATGAGGGCTACGGGTATAGGAGAAATCTTGGAAAAATTACCCGATTTCCCTAAAAAGCATATTGTAATAGTTAAAAACGGTGAAAAACTTTCTACCAAAGAAATGTATAAAAAAATAGATAATGGGAAGGCCTTAAAATCCAACACAGAGGGTTTTATTAAATATCTCTCACAAGGCGATTTTTCTAAAGCCCTTGAAAACACAGGCAATGCTTTCAAAAGTGTCTGCAGTATCCAAAATATTGAGGAGTTAGCAAAGGATTTTAATCCTCTGAGTGTGGGACTTTCGGGAAGTGGCCCCAGCGTTTATGCTGTATTTTCCGATGAAATATCTGCAATAAAATTTGCAAAAAGCCTCTCAGAAGGCGGTCTAACCCCATATCTTGCTGAAATTTCACCCTTTGGTGTTAAAGAAACTGAATAAAATATAAAACTTCTGTCAATATTTTCCTTGAAAGTTTTTTGACAGGAGTTTTATTATGCTTAGAAAAAATATTGAAATAGGTGTTATTTTCGGTCTTATTTGCGCTATAATTTTGAGTGTGGCAAATTTCAATGCCGGTTGTGAGGATTTGCGAGGAGGAGTTTTGCGTCTTCACATAATTGCCAATTCCGATAGTGAAGAAGACCAAGGCTTAAAACTTAAAGTAAGAGACGAAATACTTAAAAGCAGTGGGTACTTATTCGATGACGCCGATGGCCTTGAAAGTGCCATAGTATGCGCCAAGGATAATATCGGCACTGTTACGGAAATTGCAAATAGGGTATGTGCCGAAAACGGCGCAGAATACAGTGCGCAAACAAGGGTAGGAACTAGTTATTTCGATACAAGGGCATATGAAGATTTCACCCTTCCGGCAGGGGAATATACCTCGCTTATTGTAACTTTAGGAGAAGCAGAAGGCAAAAACTGGTGGTGTGTGGTTTATCCCGCCGTATGTATACCCTCTGCATCTGCGGACTTATCCGAAAGCGTAGGAAAAAGCGGCACCAAAATCGCCAAAAATCCAAGTAAATATGTTATGAGGTTTAAGGTAGTAGAGTGGTACGAAAATATTAGAAGAAAATGCCGTAAATAATAAATTTTGTAAATTTTCAAATTTTACTTGCATTTTCCGTTCTTTTGTGCTATTATTCTAATGTTAATGAAATGAAAGGGGTGACAATGGTGAAAGAAGGCATTCATCCGCAGTATGAAAAGGTAACTATTAAGTGTGCATGCGGCGCTGAATTCGAAACTAGCTCAACAAAGAAAGACATTCGTTTGGATATTTGTTCTAAATGTCATCCGTTTTTTACCGGTAAGCAGAAGTTGGTAGATACCGGCGGTCGTGTTGATAGATTTAAGAAGCGCTTTGGTATTGATGAATAATAATTACCTAGAATCCGCAATCGTGTAAAACGGTTGCGGTTTTTTCTTATCATATATTTTGGAAAAGGGGGCGCCTTATGGAAAATTACATAACACTCTTAGAGGAATCAAGAGCGGAATACGAAGAAAAACGCTCAAAATTTATCGCCAGAGCCTTTCCCTGTGAAAGCGAGGAAGAGGCCTTCGAAATACTCAGTTCTATAAAAAGTGAGTGTTGGGATGCAAGGCATAATTGCTATGCCTATGTTTTAAAAGACGGTAGCGCCCGTTTTTCTGATGACGGGGAGCCTCATGGCACCGCGGGTAAACCTATTCTTGACTGTATTATGGGAAGCGGCGTCGTTGATGTTATAGTGGTAGTAACAAGGTACTTTGGCGGTGTGCTTTTGGGTACAGGGGGACTGGTCCGCGCCTATTCAGCGAGTGCAAAGGACGCACTCTGTAAAGCGGAAAAAACTTTTATGTGCCTAGGTACCGAAATGGCGGTAAACTGCTCATATTCGGAACTAAAACTCTTGGAAAAACTTATAGCAAAATCCGGCGGCAACATAACCGATACGGTTTATACCGATAGCGTGAGAGTGTTTTTTACCCTTAAAAATGAAGATATAGATGAATTTTTATCCCAAGTAACAGAAGCCTTTTCGGGCGGAAAAGAAGTGGAAACCCTAAATTCAAAATATTTTTCATTTAAAATTTAAGAAAAAGAAGGAAATTTGTCATATTTGTCTAATAGTATAAGTAGAGAGAAAGGTGATAAATAAAATGGATGAAATCAGAAAACAGAGTGAGAAAATCGAAAGAGAAACCTTATCTCCCTTTGCGGCTTTAAGCGAAAACAGTAAGGGAAGAAAGGTTTTTGAAGAACCCTGTCCTATGAGAACAGAATATCAAAGGGATAGAGATAGAGTTATCCATTCAAGAGCATTCCGTCGTCTCAAACATAAAACTCAGGTGTTTTTGGCCCCTGAATCTGACCATTACCGCACCCGTCTTACCCATACTCTTGAGGTTTCTCAGATTTCAAGAACTGTGGCAAGAGCGCTTCGTCTAAACGAGGATTTGGCTGAGGCGATAGCCCTTAGTCACGATTTGGGACATACCCCCTTCGGCCACGCAGGTGAGAGTGCGCTAAACACTATTTCTCCCGTCGCTTTCACTCATTTTGAGCAGAGTGTAAGAGTTTGTGAAAAACTTGAAAAGGGCGGTAAAGGCCTTAATCTTACCGCCGAGGTTATTGATGGAATCATAAATCATACCAAAGGCGAATGGGCACATACCGCAGAAGGTAAAATTGTAAGATACTGTGACCATATTGCGTATATGAATCACGATATCGAGGATGCCATAAGAGCCGGTGTTCTAAGATTTGAGGATATACCCGAAGACGTTGTTAGGTATCTCGGTGAAACCAAGACCCAGAGAATTACTAAAATGGTAGCCTCGCTTATTGAAAATACCGAAGGCACCGATGTTAAATTTGATGATGAAACCTTCTTCTATTACGATAAACTTCACAAGTTTATGTACGAGGCGGTTTATAAGAATCCTAAGGCGAAAGCCGAGGAAATGAAGGTTGAGGGAATTATTTCGGGTATTTATGAGTACCTTGTGAAAAATCCTCAGGTAATGAGCGAGGAATATCAGAAAATTTGCGAAGAGGAAGGTATCGACAGAGCGGTTGTTGACTATATCGCAGGTATGACCGACCACTTTGCAGTTACCACCTATTCAAATATCTATATTCCTAAATTCTGGAAACTTTAATTATAAAAAAGAAAGGGTGATATAATTGGCTATTCCTTCCCATATTTTAGAGGAAATAAAATCAAAAAATGATATAGAGTCGGTTATATCGGCCTATGTTAATCTGAAAAGAAGGGGAAAAAATTTAATTGGTCTTTGTCCCTTCCATAATGAAAAAACTCCGTCATTTACAGTTTATCCCGAAAGCGATTCTTTTTACTGCTACGGATGCGGAAAAGGCGGCGACCAGTTTACCTTTGTTAAATTGGCGGAGAATCTTGATTATATTGAGGCGGTAAAGCTTCTTGCCGATAGAAGCGGGGTTTATATTCCCGAGGATAACGGTTATGATGATTCTATGCTCCGCCTTAAAAATACAGTCTATGAAATCAACGCCGAGGCCGCAAGGTTTTATTACAATTATCTTTTTACCGAAAGCGGAAAAAAAGTTCTGGATTATTATAAGAGCAGAGGTCTTTCTCTCAATACCATAAAGCATTTTGGTTTGGGTGCCGCCCCTGATAGTTGGGACGGGCTTCTAAAGCACCTTAAATCCAAGGGCTATAGCATAAACGATATGATTGGGGCAAGAGTTATCTCGAAAAGCCAAAAGGGTACATATTATGACTTTTTCCGAAACCGAGCAATGTTCCCCATAATAAATATAAGGGGTAAGGTAATCGGCTTTAGCGGAAGAGCGTTGCCTGGTGACGATAAGGCGGGCGGCAAGTATGTAAATACCTCTGATACCCCCGTATTTAAAAAGAGTGAAAACCTTTTCGGTATGAATTTTGCCAAGAATTTCTGCAATGAGAGGATTATTCTCGTTGAGGGCAATATGGATGTTATTTCACTGCATCAGGCAGGATTTGAAAATGCTGTTGCTGCCCTTGGTACCTCTTTTACTGCCGAACAAGCAAAATTAATTTCTAAATATACAAAGGAAATAGTTTTAATTCTTGATGCCGATGAGGCGGGGCAGAAGGCGGTTAAAAAGGCGGGAGCCATACTCGCAGACACGGGACTTAATGTGAGTGTTGTGGTACTGCCCGACGCTAAAGACCCTGATGAATATATTAAAAAGTTTGGAAGAGAGCGGTTTGATGCCCTTTTGAAAGGCGCCGCCTCAGAAATGGAATATAAACTTTTAATGGCGGTTTCCGATATTGATGTAAACAGTGATGACGGGAAACTTAAATATCTTTCCCGCGCCGCCGAAATAATAGCGGAGTCACCCGATGAACTTACCCGTGACCTTTATATTGGGCGTCTTTCTCAAAAATACGGTGTTTCCAAAACCGCCCTTGAAACCAAGGTTAACGGTCTTAGAAAGAAAAACTTCCGAACTCAAGAAAAAAGGGAAATTAACGCTATAATAAATCCTAAATTTACCAAAAGCGATATAAATCCCGAGCGGAGAACATATCCTTCGGCAGTACCCGCAGAGGAAGCGGTTATTGCGGTGCTTTTACAGCATCCCGATATGTTTGATACTGCATACGAAAAATTAAAACCCGAAAATATGCTTACAGGACTTAACAGACGGGTATATTCTGCTATATGTGACTGTATTTTATCGGGAAGAACGCCTGATATTTCAGGTTTCGGCGAAACCTTTAATGCCGATGAACTTGGGTACCTTGTATATCTCGCAAATAGCGAAAAATGCGGAAATAATGCCCTCATTGTATTAAAAGACAGTATTAAGTTAATATTAGATGAGGAAATGCGTATTATGGCGAGTGATACCCGTAATATGTCGGTGGATGATTGGGCAGAAAATTTAAAGAAAATGGTTGAAAATAAGCAAAAGGGGAATTAAAAATGGCAAAGAAAAAGGAACTTGATATGGAAAAAGAACTTGGCGGTAATACCGAGGAAATTCTAGAGGAAGAGGAAAAAGATATTGGTTTAGACGATATTGAAGATGCTCCTGAAGACCTTAAAGAACTCGAAACCGACCCTACAGTACTTGATTTAGATTTTGATTTTGATGAAGAGCCATCAGATGAGGAACTCAAACTTGAGGAAATGGATGTTGATAATCTTGATGATGCTTTATCCGTTGATAATGTTTCTCTCGATGACCCTGTTAAAGTATATCTTCGCGAGATAGGCAGAGTGCCGCTTCTTACTACCGAGGAAGAGGTTGAACTTGCTATAAAAATCGGTGAGGGCGATGCTTATGCAAAACAGCGTCTTACCGAAGCAAACCTTCGTCTTGTTGTAAGTATTGCTAAAAAATATGTGGGCAGAGGAATGTATTTCCTTGACCTTATTCAAGAGGGAAATGTAGGCCTTATTAAAGCGGTAGATAAGTTTGACTACACAAAGGGCTTTAAATTCTCCACCTATGCTACTTGGTGGATTAGACAGGCAATTACCCGCGCTATAGCTGACCAGGCAAGAACTATAAGAATTCCCGTTCATATGGTTGAAACTATTAACCGTCTTAAAAAGGTACAGAGTCAACTTCTTCACGAAAATGGCACCGAGCCCAGTGAGGAATTGATTGCTCAGAAGATGGAACTTCCTGTAGAGAGAGTAAGAGAAATTATGAGAGTGGCTCAAGAGCCCGTTTCTATGGAAACACCCATAGGTCCCGAGGAAGATTCTCGTCTTATGGACTTTATTAGAGATGAAGATGCCCTTGCTCCCGATGATGCGGCTTTAAAAACCATCACAAATGAGGATATCGACAGTGTTCTTCATACTTTAACTCCCCGAGAGGAAGCAGTTATCCGCCTTCGCTTTGGACTTAAAGACGGTAGATGCCATACTCTTGAAGAAGTAGGTACCGAGTTTAATGTTACGAGAGAGCGTATTCGTCAGATTGAGGCAAAGGCTCTCCGTAAACTTCGCCATCCCGTAAGAAGCAATAAGTTCAAGGAAAGATAAGAGGAATAAATAAATTGAAATTCACATATACAACTAATGGGGTTTGTTCAAGAAGCATTGATATAGAGGTGGAAAACGATACTGTCGTTTCCGTAAGTTATCAGGGCGGCTGCAATGGCAACCTTAAGGGAATAGGCAGTTTAGTGGTTGGTATGAAGGTGGACGATGTTATAGAACGCCTCGAAGGTATCAAGTGCGGCTTCAAAAGCACATCTTGTCCCGCCCAACTTGCTCAGGCCCTTAAAAAAATGAAGGCAGAGGACAACCAGTAATATTTTCTAAAAAGGGTGATAAAAAATTGTGCCTTGACAATGATATGAAAATAGTAGGGGATAAGCCCTCACGTGATGTAAAACTCAACCGTATAGCCTCGGGAGAGGATTTGCAACTTGACAAGGAACAAGTGAATAAAGCCAAAAAAATAGGACAGTTGGTAGCAGAAGAGTTTGTTTCTGCAGTAGATTCCTATGTGCAGGGCGACCATAAGGATTTTGAACTTCAAATTCAAAGAAGATTGCTTTTATCCTTTACTGCAACAGTAGGTTTTGAAAAGTACCTTCCTGATACCCTTTCAGGTATGGCACAGAAGAGTTTTCTCGATAAACTAAAAGAGATTTCAGCAGAACTTTACGCTACTTCTTCGGATACAGGTGCATTTTCTTTCTATTATTTGGCTTATCGTAGGGGTCTTGATATTGAACGCCGTATCGGACAAACATTTGCCATGCTCTGTTCTCACGACGGTGACCCGATTTTTCAAGAACTCGGCGAAGCCCTTTACTGTTGGTTTTTATCCGTAGTAGGAAAAACCGTAGAAAAATATAAGTAACAAAAATATTCCCTTTCGCTAAAATATTAGTGGAAGGGAGTTTTATTATGCCGAGAATTTATTTAAGCCCCTCAACACAGGAGTTTAATCCCTATGTAATCGGCGGCAATGAAGAATATTATATGAATTTAATCGCCGATGCTATGGAGCCATATCTGTATGCTACTGGTATTGATTTTACGAGGAATACTCCCGATATGACTGCCGCATCCTCAATCACGGCATCAAATTCGGGATATTATGATTTACATTTGGCATTACATTCAAACGCATCAGGGGCAAACCCAGGAGGAGTCAGAGGAATAGAAGCTTACTATTATCCGACAAGCGTCAACGGAAAACGCTTTGCCGATATTATCGCTAATAATTTCACTATGCTCTATCCATTGCCCGATAGAATAAAAACCGTACCTACTACTACTCTTGGTGAGGTGCGAAGAACAAGAGCGCCCAGTGTCCTCGTTGAAATCGGTTATCACGATAACTTTGAGGACGCTACCTTTGTAAGAGATAATATAGACGCCATAGCGAGAAATTTAGTTATTTCCCTTGCCGATTATTTCGGTATTCCTTTTAGAGAGCCAAGATAAAAATAAAGCCACAGGTACCTGTGGCTTTATTTTTATTCTAAGAGGCACTTAACAAAGTATGATGTTCTGAAAATCTTAATATCATTGGAGTGTTAAGAATTTCTGGTTTTCTTTTTTGCTCAAACTATCAAAATATTTTATTGCATCTTCGGTTGTTTCCATATTAACAACTCTTTATGGATTTTTTATAATTTAAACATAGAGCGTTTCTTGGTGTCAATAAAAATGCTAAATGCATTTATTCCTACGATTATATGGCAGTAGAGGTACATTAACCTAAGATTTTCTAAGCAATATGGGTATAATATATATAATACTTATTATTGACTTTTTTCATGAAAAAAGATATATTATAAGATGGTAATTTATATGACAAATACTGCTTTAGAAAGGTAGGTTTTTTGATGGCATTTTCTCTTCACGGGGTACATCTTCCCCATAGAAAAAATACCGCTGATATGAAGCCCGTAACTATGACTAAGGTGGAGCGTGTAGCTATACCTATGGGTATGCATATAGGCACGCCCGCAACCCCTGTAGTTAAAGTGGGCGACCATGTAGATAAGGGTACCCTTATCGGCGAACAAAACGGTTTTATTTCTTCATCCGTATATTCAAGTGTTTCGGGTACTGTTAAGGAAATTTCCGATAAGGTGGGGGCTGACGGTAAAAAAGTTCCCGTTATTGTTATTGAGTCGGACGGTGAAAACACTATTGATAAGGGTATAACTCCCCCCGTTATTAACGGTAGGGAAGACCTTATTGAAGCAATTAAAAAGAGTGGTATAGTAGGTCTTGGCGGCGCAGGATTCCCAACCTTTGTTAAACTTGCGGCTGAGCCTGAAAAAATCGAAGAACTTATAATAAACGGCGCCGAGTGTGAGCCCTATATTACAAGTGACTCTTATACTATGACCGATAGGACCGATGATATGGCCTTTGCTCTTGAGTATCTTAAAAAGTATCTTGGTATCAAAAAGGTTATTATCGGCATAGAAAATAATAAAAAGAGCGCCATTGCCGAAATGAAGAAAATGGCAAGCGCCAATGAGGGCGTAAGTGTCAAGGTGCTTTCTTCCGTTTATCCACAAGGCGGTGAAAGGGTGCTTGTTTATCATCTTACAGGCAAGGTTATACCTACAGGTAAACTACCTTTGGATGTTGGTACTATTGTTATTAACTGCACTACTTTAGCCGTTATCGGTGAGTATATTAAAACGGGTATGCCTCTTGTAGAAAAGTGCGTAACTGTTGACGGTAGCGCTGTAGCTGAACCCAAAAATGTCATAGCCCCCATAGGCGCAATGATGGCAGATGTATTCGCGTTTGCTGGCGGATTTAAAGCAGAGCCTGCAAAGGTAATCTACGGCGGTCCCATGATGGGAATTTCGGTTTTAGACCTTGATGCGCCAATTCTTAAAAACACCAATGCAATTTTGGCATTTGACGAAAAGGATGGCAAAGCTGCAAAGGAAACTTCTTGTATCCGTTGCGGTGCCTGCTATAATATTTGTCCCTTCGGCATCAGCCCTGTAGCCATCGAAAAGGCATATAAAACTGCTGATGCGGTAGGTGTTACTGAGGCAGGGGCACTTGCTTGTATGGAATGTGGATGCTGTTCCTATGTATGTCCCGCTCACAGACCTTTAGTTCAGACCAATAAACTTGCTAAGCAGTTCCTAAAGGAAATTCGCAGTGAAGAAAAGGCAAAGGAGGATAATAAATAATGGATTCAAAACTTCATATTTCGGTTTCTCCTCATATTCATACTAATAGAACAACCAGAGGAATAATGCTCGATGTTTTAATCGCATTAGCACCCGCAACCATTGCGGCGGTTATTTTCTTTGGTCTTCCTGCTTTGTGGCTTATTATCGCTTGTACTGCTACCAGCGTTTTAGCCGAAGCTCTCTTTTATAGAATTTTAAAGAAGGAAATGCCCATCGGTGACCTTAGCGCCGCCGTAACGGGACTTCTTTTAGCTCTTAATCTTTCTGCGAATATTCCTATCTGGCAGGCGGTTATTGGCTCAATTTTTGCAATAGTTATTGTTAAATGTTTCTTCGGCGGTATCGGATGTAATGTTGTTAACCCCGCTATTACGGGTAGAATTTTTATGCTTATCGCCTTCGGTACTATGGCAAAATCTGCATTTCCCCTCGATAGCGTAGCAACTGCTACCCCTCTTGTAAGTTTATCTGAGGGACAGTCACAAAATCTTTTTGATTTATTCATAGGCAATGTAGGCGGATGTATCGGTGAAACAAGCAAACTCGCCCTTTTACTAGGTTTCGTATATCTTCTTTTAAGAAGGGTTATAACCTGGCATACCCCCGTAGTTTATATTGGCACTGTTTTTGTTTTCTCTTTGTTGATTTGCGGCGATGTAACAAACGCCTTTGCATATACCCTTTCGGGAGGATTGTTTATCGGTGCTATATTTATGGCAACCGATTATGTAACAAGCCCTTCAACTCCTTGGGGTAAGGTAGTGTTTGCCCTCGGCGCAGGTATCATAACCGTGCTTATCCGCTTCTACGGAAACTACCCAGAAGGCGTATCTTTCGCGATTTTACTTATGAATATACTGAATCCCTTCATCGAGAAGTGGACACGACGCAAGGTGTTTGGAGGGGTAAGCAATGAATAAGCATTTAAAGAGTATAATTGTTTTGACTGCAATTTGCAGTGTTATGGCGTTACTCCTTTCGGTAACAAACTTTGTTACAGGCCCTATCATTAAGCAAAACGAAAATGCCGCTTCAAATAAGGCACTTTTAGAGGTTATGCCCGATGGTAAGGAATTTACCCTTGTGGATATAAGTTCTTATGAACTCCCCGAGACTGTTACCGAGGTTTATTCGGAAAGTAGCGGAGGATATGTAGTTAAAATTTCTACCGCAGGATATAATACAGGTCTTGTTATTATGTGCGGTGTAGATAGTGAGGGCAAGGTTACCGGCGCTACCTGTCTTGCAAGTAATGAAACTCTTGGCGCAGAAAAAACCTACGGACAGAAAACCGTAGGCAAAACTATCGAAGATATTGATGCTCTTGATACCGTCGCAGGTATTACAAGAACAACCGCTGCATACAAAGCCGCTGTTAAGGATGCTCTTAATACCGCTGTTATTTTAGGCGGTGGCACCGTAGATTTAAGAGATGAGGCGCAAATCCTTAAGGATAATCTCTCTGCCGCTTTACACGCCGCAGACGGTGAATTCACTCCTTGGTTTATGGTAGAGGAATTAGAAGGCGTAGCATCAGTTTATAAGGCAAATAACAATAGCGGTATGGTTATTGTTTATAACGGCAATTTCTATGGCGTTGATTCTACTGGAGCCGTTTTAGGCGACTGGGATGAGGCCGATAAAAATATTATTGCGGGTTACGCTTCAAAAATTAACGCTTCTAAGGTTTCGGCATTTAGTCCTTCGAAGGAACTTCCCGCCGCTATTATAAAAACTGAAAAGACCAATAGCGGAAACTATGTATTTGAGGTTAAGGCCTCGGGCTTTGGTATCAATGGTGATGCCTATTATAATCCTTCGGGTGAGCCGATTATAATCCGTGTTTCTGCAAACAGAAACGGTAAAATTATCGCCTGTGAAACTCTTTCACAAAAGGAAAGTGAGGGTTACGGCGCCCAGTGCGCAGAACCTAAGTTCTACACCCAGTTTAACGGAAAAGACCAAACCAACTATAAAGAAATTGACGCCATCGGCGGCGCCACCATTACTACAAACGGTTATATTACTGCCGTAGGCAGAGCTATTGAAGCCGTTAATATTCTTGAAGGGAGGGCGCAATAATGAAAAAAGATAGTAATATATCGGTTTTATTAAAGGGCCTTCTCGTTGAGAATCCCGTATTTGTATTGGTGCTTGGCACCTGTCCTACACTTGCCACCACTCAGACAGTTATCGGCGCTCTCGCCATGGGACTTGCGGCTATGGCGGTGCTTATCTGCTCAAATATCGTTATATCCTTACTTCGTAAAATAATTCCCGACACGGTAAGAATTCCTTGCTATATTGTAATTATCGCAGGTTTTGTAACTATAGTTCAGATGTTTATGCACGCATATTTACCCGAACTTTACGAGCTTTTGGGTGTTTATCTTGCACTTATTACTGTTAACTGTATTATTTTAGGCAGAGCCGAAATGTTTGCAAGTAAAAATTCCGTAGGCCGTGCCGCCCTTGACGGTATCGGCATGGGCGCTGGCTTTACCATAGCATTACTTGCTATGGCCGCAGTAAGAGAAATTTTTGGCGCTGGTTCCTTTGCAGGTATAATGATTCCCTTCCTCAAGGACCACACCGTAGATATTTTCACCAAAGCCCCAGGCGGACTTTTGGTTTACGGTCTTCTCATTTTTGCAGTAACCGCTATAACTCAGGGCAGAGCACCCAAGAAGAAACATTTTGGTTGCGAAGGTTGTCCCTCTGCTGCTAATTGCTCCGCTTGTTTAGGAAAGGAGGAGGGCTGATATGGAAGCAAAATTACTAATTAGCATCCTCCTTGGTAGTATACTTGTTAACAACTATGTTTTAAGCCAGTTTTTAGGAATCTGCCCCTTCCTCGGTGTTTCTAAAAAACTTAATCAGGCAACGGGTATGGGTATTGCGGTTATCTTTGTTATGCTCGTAGCTACCGCTGTTACCTGGCCAATTCAGAGATTTATTCTCGATAAAACGGGACTTGAGTATATGCAGACCATTATCTTCATTTTGGTTATTGCGGCTTTAGTTCAGTTTACCGAAATCGTTCTTAAAAAGTTTATACCAACCCTTCATAAGAGCTTAGGTGTTTATCTACCGCTAATAACCACCAACTGTGCGGTTTTGGGTGTTACCATCAATAATATTAACGACGGTTACACCTTCATTCAGTCAATGGTTAGCTCCTTAGGTTGCGGACTTGGTTTCCTTCTTGCAATGGTTTTATTCTCAGGTGTTCGTTCCCGTATTGATGAAACCAAAATTCCCAAGTTTTTAAGAGGCCTTCCTGTAACACTTATTGCCGCATCTTTTATGTCTATGGCATTTTTCGGATTTGCGGGAATAGTAGAAAATCTTGTAAAGTGAGGGATACGCTATGAACGAAATTTTATTAGCGTTTATCGTAGTTGCGGCCGTGGCCTTAATAGCAGGTATACTTCTTACTTTGGCTTCTCACTTTTTCCATGTAGATGAAGATGAAAAGGTTAAGAAACTTCGCGAGTGTCTTCCCGGTGTTAACTGTGGTGCTTGCGGATATACGGGCTGCGATGATTATGCTGCTGCTTTAGCAGAAGGCAATGTTAAAACCAATCTCTGTATACCCGGAGCCGATGCGGTTGCCTCAGATATAGCAAAGGTGCTGGGCGTAAGCGCAGAGGATGTTATTGAGCAGGTTGCCGTTGTTCACTGTAACGGCACTTGTGAGGCCACATCTAAAAAGGCAATATATGAAGGTGTTGATTCTTGCCGCGCCGCATCCATGATTTTTGGCGGCCCCGATGCTTGTAATTACGGCTGTATCGGTTGCGGTGACTGCGCAAGTGTTTGTCCCGTTGAGGCCATCTGTCTTATGGATGGTATCGCACGTGTGGATAGAAGAATTTGTATCGGTTGCGGACTTTGTGTTAAAACCTGTCCTAAAGGTATCATAACATTGGTGCCAGATGTTAAAACCGTTGCAAATCTTTGCAGTAACAGAGATAAGGGTGCGGTTGCCCGTAAACTTTGCACAAACGCTTGTATAGCTTGTAAAAAGTGTGAGAAATCTTGCCCCACAGGCGCAATTACCGTTGTTGACAATCTTGCGGTTATTGATTATGATAAGTGCGTTGACTGTGGTGCTTGTGTAGAGTGTTGTCCTACCCACTGTCTCCAGAGATTATGATGAATAGAAAAAATAATACGGCGCCGCAAAAACGGCGCCGCAATGATATATTACTCATAGCGGGTGTTTTATCAGCAATTTTAATATTCGCTCTTATATATTTCTTAACCCAAAAAGATGGCGCATACGCCGTTGTGTTAAAGGATAATGAGGAAATAGGAAGTTATCCCCTTTCAGAAAATATACAAATTCCAATTAAAGAAGGGGATAAGATTACCAATATTCTTTCTATAAAAGATGGAAAAGCATACATGGAAAGCGCCATTTGTCCTGACAAAATATGCGTAAAGCACCGTCCTATAGATAAATCGGGACAAACTATAGTTTGTTTGCCCGAAGAAGTGGTCATTAAGATAATTGCAGAGGGTAGGGAAAATGCTCCCGATACGGTGGCGTAATTATGAAAAGTAATATAAAAACCATCTGTTTTTTGGGTTTATTTACTGCTCTTGCAATGATTCTGTCCTATGTGGAAGCCCTGCTTCCGCCTATATGGTCGGCAGTGCCGGGCATAAAAATAGGTCTGCCAAACATAATAATCATATTTTTGCTTTATAGGTTTTCCTTAAAACATGCGGCTGCAGTTTCTTTGGTGAGAATACTACTTTCAGCTCTGCTTTTTGGAAACGCCGTTTCCTTGCTTTATAGCTTGGGCGGCGCCCTTTTGAGTATAGTTATTATGGCGATGTTAAAGAAAACCGAACGCTTTTCTATGGTTGGCGTAAGCGCCATAGGCGGTGTATTCCATAATCTTGGACAAATTATTGTAGCAATGCTTGTTCTTTCTACAGCAGAGATAGGATACTATATGATTGTCCTTGCCGTTACAGGTACCGTTGCAGGTGTTTTGGTGGGTATTTTAGGCGCCCTCGTTACTCGCTATATGGAAAAAGTTAAAATGTAGGTATTTATATTGACTAATTGGTAAAAATATGTATAATGAAAATTAGCAACTTAAAAAATTTTTTAAGGAGAAATCAATATGAAAAAAGTATTAAGCATTGTCTTAACAATTCTTATGGTTGCTTCGCTTTTTGCACTTGCAGGTTGCGGCGCTAAAGAGTTGAAATTCGGCCTCGGCGTTGCTGCCAAATACGGTAAGTCTACTTCTGCTGATGGCGAAACCAATGGTAGCACCGAAGTTGTTGCCACTGTTGCTGCTGTTTTACTCGATGAGAGCGGTAAAATCGTTAAGTGTGTTATTGATGAAGCGCAGAATACTGCCGCTTATACCTCTGAGGGTAAAGCAGTAGCTAACGCTGAATTCAAGACCAAGGGCGAAAAGGGCAAGGATTATGGTATGTCCGCTTACGGCACCGACCTTAATAAAGACGGTGTTGTAAAAGAATGGTATGAGCAGGTTGAAATCTTTGTTTCTAAAGTAGAAGGTAAGACCATTGATGAGGTTAAAGCATTGGTTGTTGACGGATACGCTAACGAAGAAATCCAGACCGCCGGCTGCACTATGGCAGTTGCTCCCTATGTAACCGCGCTTGAAAAGGCTGTTAAGAACGCTAAAGAATCTGCTGCTACTAAAGATGATACTTTAAAGCTCGGCGTTGTTTCTTCTGAGAGTGTTTCTGATGCCGCCGAGGATAAAGCAGGTAAGACCGAGCTTAACACCACCGCTACTGCCACAGTTTTAGGCAAAGACGGTAAGGTTAAGGTTGCTGCTACCGACGCTATCTCTGTAAAGGTTGGATTTGATACTAAGGGAGTTACCGATGTTGATGCCACTAAGGCAATCAGCACCAAGGCAGAACTTGGCGAAAATTACGGTATGGCCGCTTACGGCACCGACCTTAATAAAGATGGTGTTGTTAAAGAGTGGAACGAGCAGGCCGCAGCTTTTGATGCTGCTTTAGCAGGCAAGAATGCTGACGAAATCGCAGGTCTTGAAAAAGACGGTTACGGCTCGGCAGACCTTCAGACCGCTGGTTGCACCATCGCAGTTTCAGATATGGTTAAAGCCGCAGTTAAGGCCACTACTGTAAAATAATTAATCTTTAAAATCAGTAGGGGTGTTTTTAACACCCCTACTTTCTTTTAGGTGAAAATATGAAACGCTTTATTGCTCTTGTAACCCTTTTGTGCCTAGTGTTTTCTATGGCGGGTTGCAAAAAGGACAGTGAAATCAAATATACCGAATATTCCTTCGATTATTTTGATACCGCAACTACTATCGTGGGTTATGAAAAAACCGAGGCAGAATTTGATGCAGTTTGTGAAGAAATTAAGGCGCAAATGCAAAAATATCATCAGCTTTATAACATTTATAACCGTTATGAAGGGGTGAATAACCTCTGCATAGTCAATGATATAGTTGACGGCGTACATAAGGAGGTAAAGGTGGATAAGGAAATTATCGACCTTCTACGGTTTTCAAAGGAAATGTATGACCTGACGGGCGGTAGAATGAATGTGGCTATGGGCAGTGTATTGTCAATTTGGCACGATTATAGAACGGAAGGCATAAATCATCCCGAAAAAGCAGAACTTCCCGATATAAAAATTTTGCAAAATGCCGCAGAACACACCGATATAAAAAAGGTTATAATCAATGAAGAAAATTCCACTGTGTTTCTCGCAGACCCTAAAATGTCTTTGGATGTAGGCGCTATCGCAAAGGGTTATGCCGTTGAGCAGATAGCCCTTTATTTAGAGGGAAAGGGTAAAACGGGGTATCTTCTCAATGTGGGCGGAAATGTCCGCACTATTGGTAATAAACCCGATGGAGAAGGTTGGTCAGTGGGCATTGAAAATCCAGAACGCCAAGATGATGACGCCTACTTAGAGTATCTAAAGTTAACCAATAAAAGCATAGTAACCAGCGGTAACTATCAAAGGTATTATATTGTGAACGGTAAAAACTACCATCATATTATAAACCCAGATACTTTAATGCCCGGAACTGAATTTCGCTCGGTATCTGTTTTGTGTAAAGATTCAGGTAAGGCAGATGCCCTTTCTACCGCTCTTTTCAATATGTCTTTGGAAGAGGGTAAAAAGCTTGTCTCAGAGTTTGATGGTGTAGAGGCTTTATGGGTGCTACCGGACGGGCAAAAGCAATATTCAAAAAACTTTAAAGATTATACCTATGAAAATTAAAAATCCCGAGGTTAAACCTCGGGATTTAATATTTTTAAACTCTTTTGAGCGTTTTATAAACCGTTGGGAATAAGGGTTCGGTGCCAAATATTTTATCAATAAGTTTTCCCATAATAGCAATAAGCGGCGCATTTAAAAGGGTTGCTATAACGGTACCTGGACCGATATTATGAAAGTCACTATAGAATATGGCGGACCAGTCAAAAGTACCAGCGTCACCAAATAAGGTGAAGGCTAAGATAAGCGAAACGGCTAACATTGAATAGTCATAGCCGAATTTGACCTTGTTGATATTAAATTTGAATTTTGCCGCAATTTCCGCAACAAAAAGTTCGCAGACTTGAAGCGGTAAATAGGTGCGGAAGAAGCAGGCAACGCCGAAAGCAACGATGATATCGCCCAAAATAAGCATTGCAAATCGAAGACCAACAGAATCGAAAGAAACAGGGTCTAAAAGCCATACAAAAAGGTTTATTGTGTATCCGTAAATGACCGAAACACAGAAGGTAAGAAGATAGCGCCAATTGAATTTCCTTACGATTATGCATAAAATTATTAATTTAATTCCCTGAATAAGATATTCGGCAACCCCTGCGCTTAAAAGAGGGATGCGGTCGGAAATTATAAATGCAGGGGCGGCAACCATTGAAATACCAAGTCCCGTTTTGTTGCAAAGTACAACTCCGAAAGCTACAAAGATTATGCCAAATACCCAAAGCAGTTCAGATGCTTTTTCAAATCTTTTCATATTTAAACACCATCAATTTTAAATTCTATTAAGAGGATTCCCATCATCATCAAAATTTTTCTTCAAGTTTCTTTCCACATGAAAAACAGTTGCAATAAGTGGGATTAGTTGAGCAATCATAATAGCGCTGCAAGCATTGCCAATCGTTTCATTATCCTCACCGATAAAAATGAGCATAACTATTATAGAAATAATTGAAAGAATTATACCTAAAATCCACCATACTTTACCCAGAGTTTTATGGGCAAAATTCCATGTTTCAATATTTTTCATCGACCTGGCTGTACGGTATCCAAACACATAGTTAATACTTTTGGGCGCTGATTTTAAAAATATTCTTCCAAATATAATCATTATAAAAGGCATCAATAGAGCAAACAAAAGCATAAAAATCCAAAATCCCATAAACTACCCCACAAAAATTTTGATACTTGAAATCATATATTATATTTTATCATTTAAGAAAAATAAAATCAAGAAAATTTAAAACTGTTTGCTTAAAGCAGTGCTAATGCTTTTAATTCCCGTTTTAAAGATATAATAAGATAGATTAAAATAAGAGAAGGAACTGTGTTTAAACACGGTTCCTTCTCTTATTTGGCGGAGACGGCGAGATTCGCCCACTTCGCTACCGCTTGTGGCACGCACCCGACCTTTGCGACCGTTCACCGAAAGGTCGCAATTCGGCATACACCGAAACGGTCTTTTCGAATCTCACCACCACAAAAGAATAAACGGAAACCATACCTTACGGCACGATTTCCGTTTATTTGGCGGAGACGGCGAGATTCGAACTCGCGGGGGATTGCTCCCTAACTGATTTCGAGTCAGCCCCGTTATGACCACTTCGATACGTCTCCGTGTATTAGATTGCTAAATAATTATATTGTTTTTTTATGTGTTTGTCAAGGGTGGGGTCAGGGAAAATTAATGTTCGATGCTGTTTGTCGATTTGGGTTTTTATAAAATTGATTATTGTTGACAGAATATTCGAATGTATGCTATTATTGAAAAAGAAAAACAGAAAGATTTGGAGGCGTTTTTGTGACTGTTGAAATTTTTAAAAAGGGAAACAATTTAATGTGTAATGTTGAAGGGCAGGGCGAAAAGGCGGTTTTTGAACTGTTTATGGCGGTCGGCATGCTTTCGGCCGATAAGCTTAAAGCAGCTCTGGGAGCAGAAATGCCGGAAATAATTTGCAAGTGCGAACTGAGCGGAGAGGAGCAGAAGCTTATAAATCAAATCAAGGACGCACTTGAAGGCAAATATCAATAAGTTTAGTGGACAGTCGAGGATGTATGTCCCTGCAAATAAAAAAGATGACGGATTTTGCCAGAACGCGATAAGCAAGTAATTTAAAAACCTATCAAATACACTATTTATCGGGTATGGCGAAAGAGAAGCAAAAGATGAATACCGAGAAAAACCTTAAAAGGTTTTTCTCGGTATTTTTCTTTTTATATCGGTACATTCGACTATCGATACTTCTTTAAGTATAATTATTGTAGAAACTTAAAGGAAGTTACGATTATTTACTACAAGTCAGCCACGATGCTGAAGAAAAGTTCAATCGTTTGAATAAACAAATGGCAGGCGTGAAGGTGTAACCGAACAACTCAAAGCAGACAATCGGATGGAACGGGTTTGGCGAATGAATAACATTCGCCAAAGGGCAACAGAAATTGTAAACCACAATATAATTTACACTTAGCTGAAGTATAGTGACAGAGTAATTTTCTGTCGCTATTTTTTTGTTTTGTAAGAGGTTTGTCATACCTTATATATTATACTTAAAGGAAAATAGGATTATTATACCCTTTTCTAAAAGCAAGGTGTTTTGAAATACCTGCTATTTGATATGTATATATAAATATAATTTTATTTGGACTAAAAAACCACGAGATATCTTTTCTTGTATCGTAGGAATTAAATTGGCTTTTTAGGAGGAGTTAAGTTATGAAAAAAACATGGCTGAAAATCGTATCGCTGGTGTTGGTGATTTCCACAATGCTTGCATCGCTGCCCTTAACCGCTTTCGCAGAAGGGTCAGAAAATGGGGAGGTTTATATTAAAACTGTCCAACTGGCGCGAGCAGAAACAAAAGAGGAGGCTAAATCCCTTTTGGAGGATGAAGGATATATATTCCTCGATGCCAACTTAAACGAAGGAACCGGTGAAGATGGTATTTGGATGGGATATACGACTACCACCAATCCTGAAGAAGCTATTTATGATTTGAAACTGATGAACATGAATGGTGGTTTCACCCTCACAAGTATGGAGGAAGCTCTTGCGGCGCAAGAAAGTCTTTTTGCTCAAATGGCTACGGATTTGAATTATCTTATTGAGGAATTTACCGAAGCTTATGACGAAGAAAGTGTGCCTGCACTAAAGGCATATAAAGCGCTCAACTTTTTCCGCATAGTTGAAGGCGAAACCGAGCTTGATGAAAGGAACGGTTTGGGTTATCAGATTGTCAGCGGTAATATGACCGTTTCCAAATTGACCGAGATGCTCCTCCTTTGCGATGCAAATTTGGTAGACAGTGTAATTAAGATTCTTGTTACAGGTGTTCAGATTCGTAATGGCAACTGGATGAAAAAGCTGTCGGAAATGGGCCCGTACGATGCCGATGAGGTTTATTACGAAGACGAATACGAGGATGAATTCAAGCGCAGAGCTGAAGAGTTGCTCCCCGTGCTTCAACTTTACTCTCAGGCTTATAATGCGATGGATCTGTCCGGCTTAATTCCCGATAAATTAAACGAAAACTTCGAAGCCGAGTATAGCGGCAACGAAGAAAAAGAAACACTTTCTGCTGACGATGCGGCTGTCAAAAAGCTGGACGAAAGCCGTTATAAAATGTACAAAATTGTATTTGATGAGTTAGCAAAGTATAAATACGGCACGAATGAAACCTTGAAAGATTTCTTCTGCTCCTTGGAAAATGAAGACTCTACAAAAGCTCTTTATCCTTTGGTAGCAGTTTTAAGCGATGCTGAATTTGCGGCACTGTCTTACGGTTGCTTCCTTGAGGTTGTAACAGGTGCCACCGCTTCTCCTTCAGACTTTGACTCTTATGATGAAGTCTACGATACTCTTACCAAAGATGTAAAATCGGTTTATCTTTATCACGGCGTGGATGACATCCTTTTGGAAGACGACACGGTGATTGGCTTTACCGAAACTGCAACCCGTCATATGGCTACCACGGGCGAGATGGAATTTTATGAAAAAGAGACAGGCGCAGAACAGTCTTGGGAAGACGGTAAAAACGCGTCTATCATAATCGCCAGTGTAGGTATGGGTCTTATAGGCATAACCAAAATCACAACCGGCGTCGCTATGGGTATTGTGACCATAGCAAGCGCAGTGAAGTCCTCTGTTGCAAGCTCTGCCGCACTTGCAGGTATTATCAAGTACGGTACTATGATGGGCGGAATCTATGCAATGCTCGTTGTTGCGGTTGCAGTAGGAGTTTCGTTTTTAGTTTCGTTTATTGTTTCGGTTATTAAAGAGGAAGTTAACGGCAGTATCAACTGGGACAAAAATCCTATGCCTGAATATTTGTACGACGTTAAGGAAGTCGGCTTTAGCCAAACCTCTGTAAATGACGGAATTGCCACGGAATATTTAAAAAAGTCTGTGTTTGCTTTATACAAAGCCGTTACCGACAAGGACGGTGAGGTTGTCGATTTGAATGCCCGTTCTAAAGATGCTACTCAATGGATTGCTATGTATGCGTCCTATGACCGACAGGGCGATGATGCAAAGCCCATTAAAGCAGAAGACCTCTTGGTAAAGACCGGCAGCGGTGAAGCTCCCGAAGGTTACAGTCCTGTGACCCGCTTCGGCGAAGTGATTGCCTACAATCTCAACCAATGGGATGAGGACGACGACGTTAACGGCGTTTACCTTTTCTACAAGCAGGACCAGAGCGTTTCTGTTGATTCGGGCAAGACCTATTATATTTATGACGTTTATCTTCAGTCGGGTGAAAGCGATTCCCACTGTATCGAGCTATTAAAGGCGGCAGGATATACTCCTCTTAACGTAAACCTCTCGCCTGATTTATACGATGATGACGCAGTATTTAAGGATAAAATATATACCTATCTCGGATATAAAACAACGACAAATAAGGAAAGTGCAATTTGCGATATCCGTTTGGTTTACGGTCCGGCACAGGGTCAGATACAGCTTGGCGCCGCTACCTATGCCGATTGCGGAAGCAACGGACAGGTAACTCTTTATTCAACAAAGTATGACTCTGCAGGTACGGCTTTATTGGCAGGCGGTTTGATTTGCGTGGACAATCCGAGCAAAGCACCTAAAGGTCACGAGCCCGTTTGCCTGATGGCGGGCGGCCCTGCGGTATCCCTTAATATGGATAATATGGGGAAAATCAATTCTGTTAATGCCGGAACCTATCTCTATTTCCTGCCCGAGACCACGTTTGTGGGCGGCACACAGTATATTTCCGATATAACCCTTTTCTACATAGTTAAAAACGCTATGATTGGAGGGGGAATGAATGGCATAAAACCCACCGCTATGCCGGTAGAGATGTATAATCATTTTTATAAATCCTATAAGGCGCATACAGGCGGAAACTATGAGGATATGGTGGGATACTATGCCACCTACAATCCGTACCGTGCGGTTTACGATGTAAAAGCGGTGGTACAGGAGAATTTTGCAAGCACCTTTAGTCTTGAAGGTCTTGGCTACGTTGAGTTAAACAAAATTGCTTGCACGTATATTCCCGAGGGCGATAAAAAGGTGCAAAGCTTTACCCTCAAGTATGGCAACGTCGATTCTGTATTCACGAATGAATATATGAACGGAATCTTGTATCTGACGGGTAACCCCGACGGCGAAAATGCATATAACAAAGACACCAATAGCATGTCTAAAGTGCAACCTCTTAAGTTGTCGGATATTATTTGTGCGGCTCCTTTCCAAAAGAGTGGGTACCATTACGACTATCCCACAATTCCGGATAACTTTACGGCTGTGAGCAACGTGTTGTCTAATTCAAAAGACGCGGCACAAATTATGCTCGATAAAGGTAATCGTAAATTCGAATTTTATATTTCGAAAACCACCAAGCAAAAGCCCTATGTTTCTAATGTTTTTGTAACCGATGCGCTGACGTTGTTCAGAGCAAACGGCGGATATGAAAAAGGCATCGATATGACCGACATTACCGAGTCTATGATGATTTCTCAGCTTGCAAATATGGGTGCCACCAACTTCTGTTCCGAGAAGATCGATATAAAAGCTTGGGGCTTTGCGTTTAGCGCACTTAAGTTTGGCTATAACCGAACGGACGGAGCCACGAATTCGCCTCAAGCTTTGCGTGATGTTTTCCTTTATTTCAACAAGTTTTCTACCGATGAGCCGCCGAAGGAATTGTATCGCGGCAACGTTACATATACCCTTATTTGTGAGATTCCGTATAATCTTACAGGATACGATGAGGCGCCGAAACCCGGCATCTACCTCTACGGCACAACCAGCAGTAAGGCAGGAAAACCTATCGTTGATTTTGACATTTCAACAACGCCTTTCTTTGAGGGTTACGAAACCGTCCGTACCAAAGACGGTCGCTCTTTGTGGAGCGAGGTGCTCGAGTATTTGAGTGCGCAAATGAATGCTCATCCTATGGATGATGCACAGAATATGTACGAAGAACTGGTTGATTTCTTTAGCTTTTCGCGCGGCTTTCAGGGAGAAATTCAGGAAAACGGATATTTCTACCTTCATATCAAGAGAGAAGGCGACGACCTTCGCAAGCAAAAGCCCTATGTTGAAGAAATTTATCTGACTTCAGATTCTTATGCTGATTTCTACAATGTAACTTGGGCAAAGCTGTACGAAGAACTGTTTGATATGGGCGCCGAAGCGTGTATAAACGTTAACCTGAACGAAAGAGCAGGCGGCGACGTCATACTGATGGGCTACAGCTACACCGCCGACCCCAATAATGCTATCCGTGATATTTGGGCTTATCACGAAGAGAGTCATCCGAAAACGCTTACCGACGATAACGGCATTACCTATAATCTTGTGAAGGACCTCGACCTTAACAAGGGCGCGGGCGGAGACTACATTTATCTTTACGCCACGAAGAACACTTCCGCAGGCAAGCCTATCACCGAGCTGTCGGCAGGCTATGACGTAGTTACAGGCACTAACAACGTGACCTGGGTTAACGGACAGCAGATGAAGGCCTACACCTCTTGTGTCAAGCGTTGGGATACTAACTCCTATTCCGACCTGAACCGAAAGGGTGGCGGTGAGTACGTTTACCTTATGTTTACAGGTATAGACACCGATTTTGAAGGCACCTTCGAAGAGCCGAAATGGGGCAAAGATAAAACCTTCAGCAGAGACGAGTATAAGAACGTAAAGCGCGACGGACAGTATATCGGCGGTCTCTATGTAATGGATAAGAACACCATTTTGCAAGAGAAGATTGCTGCAGGTACTTTAGCAAAGGGCAGCACCTGCGATAAGATTACCGATAACGAGGTAAAAGAGCGACTCACGGCGATGGGCGCTCACGTCATTCTCGACACGCCGATTGTGGTGACAGGCGAAGACTATTTTGAAAACAACAAAAACAAGGTATATATCGGTTACAGCTACACCAATAAAATCAAAAAGGCGATTCGCGGCATTGCGATCAAGACCGAAATTCTGTCCTTGAACGAACCTGCGGCCAGCATCTCGGTGGACGGCAATAACTATGATTTGGTAGCCGAAGCGGATGATGACGTTTCTTCGCTTCCTCGTGCGATTAACCTAATCGGCACAGACAATCAGCAAGACACGTTACTTCCGAGAATGTATCTCTATTATTCCACCTCTGTGGATAACGAGCCGATTTACGATATCACAATCGACAGCGATCCTATCAAGAATGGTTGGCTGACTGTGGCTTCGGCAAACGTGAAGGATCCTTTTACCGATATCAGCGCCGAGGCCAAGAAACAAGAAGAATTGGCAACAGCGGAGAATATAGAAAGAGGAAATGGGAATTACGCGATTTATGTTGACGAGTTATGTTGGTGGATGGCAGATATCAGCAAATATTTCGATCCTGCCAAGGAAAACTTGACACCGTTTTATATTCACACTAATCATTATAAAGACACCACCCTTGAAACAGAAAACCCCTATATCAGCGAGGTTTTCGTTGCAGTGGGTGACACAAGACACGCGGCGCTTGCCGATATGGTACAGTATAGCGTTGACGGCTTTATAGATTGCGATTTGAATCTCGATGCAGGCGGCGACTATGTTTATCTCGGCTATAAGCGAACGGATAACGCAAAAGAAGCGCTGACAGATTTAGTAGTCTTTGAGGGTGATGAGCCCGAAACCAATAAGCGACTGAATGTCAACGGAAAAAGTGTCAAATACACCTTGGCATCCGAAGTTGACCTCAACAGTAATGCAGGTGGTAAGTGGCTCTATCTCTACTCTTCCGATTCGGCAGACACAGGAAATCCCATCAAAGGTTTACGTGTTGAAGGAAAAACCGTTTCCTACCTCAAGTGCGGTGTGGAAGAAGTTACCGTGAAACTTGCCGAAGGCAAAGAGATTACCAATGAGAACATTGATCTGAACAAGCGCGCCGGCGGGGAATATCTCTATTTGATTATGAACCGTGAAACCACGGCCGGTCATGACTATTCAATACTGAAAAAGAAAACGGACGTGCCTGCAACCTGCAGCGAAGCCGGTGCTCTTACAGGGTACTATGAATGTAGCTTGTGCGGCGCTGAAGGCGAAGTTGTGGAGAAGGTTTATCCCGCTACCGGTAAGCACACCGATAAAGAGGGCGACGGTAACCACAAGTGTGACGTGTGCGGAGCGAAAAACGTTACCGCTCACGTGGAAGGCGAGGTTCAAAGAGAGGACGAAGAACCCTCTTTCTGCAAAGTGCAGGGCTCCTATCATTTGGTAGTTTATTGCGTAGAGTGCGAAGATGAGTTGCGCAACACGGTGCTTTATCTGCCTCTTGACCCCGACAATCATAAGGACGGCAAGGATAAAGATCACAACTGCGATTACTGTGGTTTGAAAATCGAAGATCACACTGCGGGCAAGCCTGTGGAGGAAGACCGAGTCGAGCCTACCGAAGAAACAGAAGGTTCTTACAAAAAGGTTATCTACTGCACGGAATGTGGCGAAAAACTAAGCGAAGAAACCGTTGTAATTCCCGTTTTGAAAAAAGAAGAACCCAAAGACAGCGAATTAGTTGCCTCTTTGTTCGGAGACGGTTCACTTGTGATTGTTTGCACTTTATTTGGTCTGGCCGTTTTAGCAGCCGTCATTATATATTTGCAAAAAAAGAAAAAACAACAATAAAATAACTATGGAGGAAATGCTATGTTACCGGATTTAAATACGGGCACTTCGAATGGCAAGCACTTAGTTGCTTCGTTGTTTGGCAAAGGTGCGATTGTTATTATTGGTGTAATCGTTTGTCTTGCTATTATAGCAGCCGTCGTTATTTACACACAAAAAATGAAAAAAGACAATCAAGGAGACAATGATGATGAATAAGTTTTTTAGAAGTGTTTTATCTGTTGTGTTGATTATTAGTATTATTTTAACATCAAGCATTTCGGCGTTTGCTGCAACAGAGGAAGTTTATCTTAGTGACCTGCGCATTATATACGCTGATGATTACAGTGAGGCAAAAGAAATTTTAAGCACTACTGAGTTTAAGACTTATAAACTTTTAAACGAAAACTTGAACGAAGGCACAAAGGAAACCGGTGTATGGCTTGCCTATAAGACTACAACCGATATTGAAGATGCCATTACCGACCTTGCCGTTATGCAAATGGATGGAGGTTATCAATCTGGTAACTATCAGGAAATGCTTAAGGCAAGTAAAGCAGAATACGAGAAAATGTGTAATGAATACGCAAAGGTGATCGATTATTTTGTTGAGGCCTATGATTCAGGTGATTTTCTTGCCGAGATGGCATATCGGCAACTCAATTTTTACACGGTTAAGACTATAGGTTTGCCAGAAAAGGATATTCCTTCTTTTGAAGGAGAACTACTGGGCGATATTTTCTATGAGGGTATCGATAGTAAAAAACTTGCCGAGATGTTCATGGAAGGTAACACTTACGTTTTGAGTAATGTTCGCGAACTGCTTGCTATGGGTGTATCTTACAACGAAGATGGCTCTAAATATCTTGACAAAGTAGGTGAAATGGCTGAGGAGATGGACGGCGACCCTGCATCCTATGTGGATGATGTTGAATATTACGATTCCATGGCGGCATTAATTTCACCTACCATTAAGACCATTAAGGATATGCTTAAAGAATTGGATGCTTATGAGGGTGAACTTAACTTTGATGATGAAGAAGTTACAGAGGGTGAGCTCAAGTATTCCGAAAACCAGGCGATTGCCAATATGACACGTAATGTAACTTATTTAGATGGTGAAACTCTCTATGACTTTTGCTTGAACTATACTGAGGATAAAAATGATTATTCTACGCTGTATCCGTTAGTAGCAGCTCTTAACGAAGGTCAAGAAGTAATGACTAAGCTTTCAAACTATTACGAGGCTATTCGTTATAGTATGACTGATTATCCAGAAGAATTTTTGGAAGAAGAAGTTGAAAAGTTAGAAGAAGAATATGGTGAAAATCCCTTCAATGTGTATGAAGGTGTTGACCGTACTGTGTTCAAAGGCACTTTTGCCCTAACAACCGCAGCATCTCGTGAGGATGCTTATACTGATTCTAACACGCTTGCGGATGCTTATTTTGGCGGTTTGAAGAGTACTATTTTGACAGGTACCAGCATTGCTTCTGGTGTTGGTGGTATTGGTTTTATGTTCTGGGGCGCTATGCGGAAAAAAGCAGAAGGTGTTGCCGCTATCACCGCTAAAAATGAAGCTCTCAAAAAAGCAGCCGAACTTTACCAAGTTAAATCTACCGAAACATGGAATGCTTTGGCTGCCAAAACATTTTCGGATTCATCGGTAAGCTATGAAAATTTGATGGATAGCTTCGCAAGCAAATATTTAAACGAAAGCACAGCCGGTTTGACATTTTATAAAAAGTTCAAACTTGCGGAAAGTTCATCTAGCACTATATTTAATAAAGTAAATCCAGATGAATTTCAACAATTTCAAGAAGTTATTTTTTACGTAAATAAAACAAAAAAAGAATTGGGAAATACATACGACCAGATGAAATCTGATCAGTTAGCACAATTACCCCAAACACATATGGCTACCTCAACGGTACTCTATCTTGTTGGCGGTGCATTGCTTTTATATTCTGCATTTATGTTGAGTTATACGGCTTATAGCTATTATCACCCCGATTATTCCGACATTCCAATTTCTTTGGTGGATATGCGTGAGACTCAATACGGTGATCGTTATATTAAGTACGAGGCTGTTTTAGAAGCAGAACTCAACGGTAAGAAAACCTATTCTGCAGGTGATCTCAATGCTTTCGAGGCAGAACGTTGGAACGCTCTTTACTATACCAAGAGTTATGAGGCAGGCAAGCCACTTTTGGCAGACGAATTTGTATTAAGCACAAATAATAATAGAGCAAAAGATGGCTATACACCCGTTCATCGTTTTGGTGAAGTAATATGCTACGATTTGAATAAGTATAACTTTAGCAACAAATCTCCCAGCATTTATCTGTCTGTTAAGCAATCTAAGAATGATAAGGCGGCTGTTGCCGATGTTCCCGAGGTAGTTGGCTCTATCTTCGGGGGCGGCCTCTGGATGCTCATAGGCGGAGTCGGCGCACTCTTTGGTGTTGGCGGCACTCTTATCACACAATCGCTTTTGAAGAAAAAGAAGACGAAGTCTGATGCAACCGAAGAAGCGTAATTTTTAACCTAAGAAGGTGAATATACGGTGAAGGCTGTGTATAAACGCATATTATCTTTTGCTCTCGTTATAAGTTTGATATTGACCTCATCCGTTTCGGCTTTCGCCGCAAGGGAGGAGGAATATCTGTGTGAACTTCGATTGGTTTACGCGGATACGTATAATGAGGCAAAAGAAATTTTGAGTGATACCGAGTTTGAGGAATATAAGCTTTTAAACGAAAACCTCAACGAAGGCACCGAAGAGATCGGTGTGTGGCTTGCTTATAAGACCACGACCGATATTGAGGATGCCATCACGGACATTGCTACTATGCAAATGAACGGTGGGTATAACGAGGGTAATTATGAAAAAATGATCGAGGAGAGCTACGGGGAGTACGTAACATTGGGGAAAACCTATCTCAAAGCGATCGAATATTTCGTTGAAGCTTATGATGCGGATCATTTCCTTGCAGTATCGGCATATCGTCAGCTTAACTTCTACAATGTTGTAAGCGAGAATATACCGAAGGAAGAAATCCCATCCTTCGAGGGTGAACGTCTGGGAGATATTTTTTATAACGGTATTGACGAACATGAACTTGCAACCATGTTTATGCAGGGCAATCGTTACGTGATTAAAAATATCCGTTCCTTATTGGCTATGGGCGTTTCTTATAACGAAGACGGTAAAACGTATCTCGATAAGGTGGAAGAAGCGGCATCAAAGAAGAATGCCGACCCGACGTTCTTTGACGATGAAGACTATGAAAAGCTTGCCGCTTTGATTGCTCCGACCATCACGGTTTTTCGCGATATGTTCAAGGATCTTTCCCTATACGAAGCAGAGCTGAATTATGCGGACGAAGAGGATACCGATTTAGAAATCAAGTATATGGAATACAAAGCGCTTGCGGAAATGACGCGCGGTGTGGAGTACCTTGACGGCAAAACGTTGTATCAATTCTGTTTGGAATACGAGAGGGGTACGGATTATTCTGACTTGTATCCTCTTGTGGCGGCACTGAACGAAGGGCAACAAGCCTTGACGGAGTTAGCGCAATACTACGACGTTGTTCGTTACAGTATGAGCGATTATCCGGAAGAGGTAATTACCGAAGAACTCGATAATTTGGAAGACACGTATAGCGAAAAACCCTTTAACGTGTATAGCGGTGTTGACCGTGGTATTTATAACGGTACATTTGCTTTTACCAATGAAGCCTATCGCGCAGACGCGTATACGGAAGCGGATTATTTTGAGGAGTTTTTCGGAGTTGGGCAAATCTTATTTACCGCCCTGAATGTATCCACAAGTATTATTGGTGCGGGATTGATACGCTGGGCAGTTCTTCGTCAATCCAAAGAGTACGCCGCATACAACGCAACGGTCATAAAAACGAGAGTTGCCGAAATGGTAGCGCGTATTCGTTCTGCGAATTTGATCGATATCGTCGGCAAGCAAAGTCTTACCAACGGGGAGGCGGTGTTGCACGCGACCGTTGGTAAGAACACCTTCACATTTACCAATTACGAAGGATTTCTCGACGGTATTATAGCGAACACCAATATAACGGTAAAATCGATTACCGGAAGTGAGATTCCACGCTTTGCCGATAAATATTATGCGGTTACCGATGCTATTCGCGAAAAAACGATCATTCTTGGCAGGACGGAAATGAGAGGCGTGAGAAAAATGATCAGAAAGGTCAATGACACAGCCTATTACACACAAAACGGTCAGGAGACTGCCGAAAGAGTAACGGCAGAAGCGGCAAAGCAAATAAGTGGCACGACCGTCGCCATTTACATTATCGGTGGCGCATTGATTCTTTATACGGCATTGAGTATCGGCTTAACGGTGTATAACTATTATCATCCCGATTACGAAGATATTCCGCTCGCTATGGTGGATATTATTGATACCGAAAATGGCGACAATTATATCCGGTATGACGTGGTTTACGAGGCTGAGAGAAGGGTGGGCGGCTATTCCGCAGGTGACCTCAATGCATTTGAGGGTCAGCGTTGGAACGCTCTCTACTATACCAAGAGTTACGAAGCGGGCAAACCCCTTCTTGCCGATGAATTTATGATCAGTATAAGCAATAACCAAGCCAAACGCGGCTACACCCCCGTTCATCGCTTTGGTGAGGTTGTATGTTATGACTTGAATAAGTATAACTTCAATGATGATATCGGTATTTATCTTTCCGTTAAGCAGTCGAAAAAGGACAAATCTGCCGTTGCCGATGTTCCCGAGGTAGTTGGCTCTATCTTCGGGGGCGGCCTCTGGATGCTCATAGGCGGAGTCGGCGCACTCTTTGGTGTCGGCGGTACCCTTGGAACACAGGCACTTTTGAAGAAAAAACGCAACCCCAAAAAAGAATCTTAGAATAAAAATATCCGCCGCTTAAAAGGCGGCGGATATTTTCCTACATCCTATGTGAAAGGAGATAAGGTCAACAAAGATGAATTTAGAAACAATTTGTGTTGTGATTGCAGAAATAGCGCCTCTTTTGGCAACTTTGTTTTCACTTATATATGGTTTAAAGCATTTTTTCAAAAAGGGAAAACCGCTGTTTTTACAAACAATTACAATGGCTATGGCCAGTCATGCGCTGGGTAGCATTTATCATTTGTGCCAAACTCTCACAAGTGATACACTTATAGAAGGATTTACCCCGGCTTATCTCGGCCGCATAGGTTTTTTCTTGTTTATTATCACAGCGAGTTATGGGCAAATGGACAGAATTGTTGACGATGGTTCCGCTAAAATGAAGCCGAGTCGATATATTGCCTTGCTTGCACCAATTTGTGCAGTCCTTTTATACATTCCCAATTACATTATAGAAGTGGTACCGATTCAAACGAAAATAGTTTATGCTCTTGTTTGGATACCGGCTGTTGTTGCAGTATATTTTAACCTAAAACACGCTATTATTCCTAATATGGATCTTGGGTTCATTAAGGCAATCCAACCGTATAATATTCTGATTTTATGTTTAAGTTTTTCTGAACTTGTTTGTTTGACTGCTTGGGATTATTACGAAATAGTGCCGCTTGCAATTTCAGCGGTTGTTTTCGGCATTTTGTGTATTAGCACAATGATTGCCGCAAAGAAGGGGGCAGAAAAATGGACAATATGATTTATATTTTGTTTATTTCAATCTCTATCCCTTTGCTTTTGATGGCATTGCTTATGGAAAAGAAAGCACGTTTACCCATTTCATTTATGATAATCGGTATTTTTGTTTCGGTTTTTGCATCAGAGGTTAATGGACTGCTTTCGAATTTGTTATCCATGGATATGTATAGCAAAACTGTGATTGTCACTCCTGTAAGCGAAGAACTGCTGAAAGCGTTACCTGTTTTGTACTATGCCATTGTAATATCCGATAAACGAGAGCGTTTGTTTACGGCATCAATGGCGATAGGTATCGGTTTCGCCTTGCTTGAAAATGCTTATTTTCTTTTGAATTCTGATAATTTCACTATAATTATCGCAATTATACGTGCTTTTGGCGCGGGGCTCATGCACGGAATGTGCACCCTTTTGGTCGGTATCGGAATTTCGTTTGTTAAGAAAAAACGCAAATTGTTTGCCGTTGGAACCTTTGGTCTTCTCTCAACCGCCATTGTTTACCACGGAATATACAACATACTGATTCAATCTGAATTCAGTATTGTAGGAGCACTGTTACCTATTGCAACCTATATTCCGTTCCTTATCTGGCGACTGTGCGTTAAGAACAGAGCAGAAAAATCGAAGAGTGAGGAATGAGTATGATTTATAAAATAAGAGATTGCTTCAATAAAGAGCCGGTAAATTCCGGACGACAGACAGAGTTGGATATTGCAAAGGGAATTGCAATTATCTTTATGGTATTTTGCCATGCATTTGAAATGTTGTGTTGGTTTTTTAATCCTGAAATTTCTACGGATTTCGCCTATGTGCTCCTTGACGTGATTCTTGGAGGTTCATTTGCCGCCCCTGTATTTATATTTTGCATGGGAATCAGTTTTGCTTATAGCAGAAAATCCGGCGCGGGAGATATGTTAAAACGTGCTCTGAAGATGGCAGGAATGGTATTGATTTTCGAGATTGCTCGTACAGCTCTGCCGGGATTGTTGCAATGGGTGATATCCGGCGATCCTGAATGTATTGAATATGTATATATGTTCTTTAACGTAGATATTCTTCAGTTTGTAACTTTGGCTTTGCTTGTAATCGCATTGTTTAAGAAATTAAAACTCAAACCGCTTGTAATGGTGATCATTGCTGTGATTTGCTCTGTAACAGGTCAACTTTTACAAGGAGTTTCTACAGGCTCGTACATAGGAGATATTGTTGCGGGATTCTTTTGGAATTCTAATGAGTATGCATATTTCCCGCTGCTGAACTGGCTGATATTCCCTGTGTGCGGATATGCTTTCGGCGGTATTTGGCAGAGACTGCAGGACAAGGAAAAGTTCTTCCGCATAGTTACTCCCGTAAGCTGGGTTATCTCCATTGTCTATTTTGCTTCAATGGCGTTTTTTGGAGAGTATTATCTTTCGGGCGGCGAGTATTACGGACTTGGCATTCTAGATGCAGTGTTTGCACTCATTATTTGCTTTTCAATGATTGGTCTCGGTTACTATCTTACTAAATGGGGCGGAAGCATTTCAAATTGGCTCAGCTCAATGGGCAATCGCGTTACCTCAATTTATTGCATACATTGGACGATATACTATTACTTGTATGTGTTCTTGTTCTGCTTCTTAGAAGACTATATTTCGCAATGGTTAATAATTCCTGTATCCATCTTAATAATTGCGGCGTCCGATCTTTTGTCTAAGTTTTATAAGAACAAAAAAGTTAAAAAATAAGGTTTAAATTTAATTTTAAATCCCACAAGCAGGTGAAAATTTATGAAAAATAAAAGTTTGAAATTACCGATAATTATTATTGCAATCGGCATCATTATTGCAATTGCGGCAAGTTTGTTGGTATCAATTCAAAAAACGCCTACAGTAACAAATCAGGATTTTGACTTTTCAATAACCTATAAGCTCGACGGCGAAACAAAAACGATAAACGGTGTTTATAGCAGTCGTTTTACCGGTTTTGGCGGAAACGGCATAGACCCCCTTTGCAGATATTACGAGGGTACGTATAAAGTTGAAGGTGAGGACGACGGTGACCGTTGCTTTACAATCGCCGAAAAGGACGGGTACGAACTTTATATTGTCGCACTTTTAAACGATTACTATCTTATGGGCGATAAGGAAAACGAATCGTATGATTCGTATACTGAAGGGCCTACTCTTGAAGCAGAAGATAAAGATGGCAATCAATACGATGAAACGGAACTTCCTGATGTTTTTGATGCCGAGATAGTTAGCTTTGAATATCCCAAGCCGATTGAAAACACATTTTGCTTTGCGGGCTTTTCCGGGCTTTACGTTACAAACACAGGAGTGATGACTCTCGTTGGTATTTTAACCCTTATTCTTTGCGTGATTTTTGTAAGAAAGGGCGACAGTATCGAATATCGTGTGCTTGATAAGATTGGCATAGCATTGAATTTTGCGGCTGTGCTCTTTGCGCTTCCTATCATTTATATAGCATCAGTTTTCGTTCAGGCATACCCGATAGGACCCGATTGGATATATCAGGCTTATTTATGTATTCCTCAAATCATTCCGTTCTCCATTGCAGCATCTTTGTCTTTGCGCCGTAAAGGCTTTAGAAAAAGCGGATTTTGTATTCAGTTTTTAGCACCTACGATAGAAGTGATAATTGCCGTATTGGAATATATTATGTAATCCGCCTCAGTTTGCTATAAATAAGTATTATTTAAAAGGCGACAACTCGAATGTGTTACATTCAGGTTGTCGCCTTTTTTGTTTAGAGTAACTCTCTATAATATAATCCTCTGGTGAAATTTGCTGGGGGTGTGGAGCTGTTTTTATAGCCCGTGATGATTTTTTGAGCATCTTGCTTTTCTTCATCGGTAAACCATAATAAGAGAAAATCAAAGGCTCCCAAATCCCCTTGCTTATCCGCGAGGAATAGGGGAGCAGAGTTTAGAATTTCCACCGAGGCGCCGCGGCACTCTATGGGGAAATCTATGTTTTTTCTATCGGTTATAATGCCCTTTTTATCGCAATCTTTACACTCTCTGCCGTTTTTAAGAGGGCAGTTTTTGGTGAGCATCAGGGGAAGGCGACCGTAGGCAAAGATACCTTTAGGTGTAGGGCAATTAAGATTTTTTGCGTCCCCCATCTGCATTTCGGCAGAAAGGGTAATAATATCTGCGCCTTGACCGCTTAAAAACTCTGCAGTTTCGCGGTTGGCTGTGTTTAGTCCGATACCGCCTATAATTTTTAGCCCTAAATCTTTTGCGATTTTTATGGCGGCAAGGTTTCCGCAGTAGGCGTGGGTGAAGCCATTATCTTTAAACTCTGAAAGGCGGGATTTTAAAATATCCTCGCTTTGAATCCATCTCGGGATATCTGCAATAAGTACTTTATCGGGTAAGCTTTCGGAAATATCCGATTCTAATGGCAGCATAACGCCCCAAACGCCATCAAGATTTTGTGGTATTTGATTTTCATAAGAAAAACGGCAGATGATTTTGGTTTCTTCGGCGGGCAAAGAAGGGGAAGGGGTGTTCTCATAGAAAGCGTTACATTCTCTATAAGAATTCTTCCTTCTCTCGCTAAGTTCCGCAAGAATCTGCCTTCTCATATTGTTTAGCATTGATGCGCTTACAAATAGACTTTCATCAAGTTCTATATTTATTTTCTTTACAAAATAGGGCGTTCCGCCGCATTTTGTAAGGGATTTTTTGATATCTTCTATTGTTGCGGCTTTGTTTTGCGCTCTTTGCGGCTCATCGCCTATAATAGCAAGATTATTTTTCCCATCGGTTATTTCTAATGCGATGGGGCTTCCTTCCTTAATTTCGGCGGTTATATTTATTGGAACGCTCTGCCGCTCATTTCTGTATATATTATGAATAAGCCCGAAGGTTTTGCTATCTGCCGAAAGAACATCATCTTTGGTTCTGATACCGAACATATCTCTGCCCAGTTTATTCTCATAATAACCCTTCGTAAAGCCCGAGCGGGAGAAAACATTATTAAGGGAATTTTGAAGTTCATCGGAAACCGATTGGTTTAAAACGGCAGATTTAATAGATGCGGTGGCGGCGGCTACATACTCTGGGCGCTTCATTCTTCCCTCGATTTTAAGGGAAGCCACGCCCATTTCGGCAAGTTCGCTTATATAATCCACAAGGGAAAGGTCCTTAAGGCTTAAATCGTAACCCGTACCGCCCGAAACCTTAAAGGGCAGACGGCAAGGACCTGCGCATAGTCCTCGGTTACCGCTTCGACCGCCTAAAACCGAAGACATAAGGCACTGACCTGATACGCACATACATAGCGCCCCGTGGACAAATACCTCTACTTCCATTTGAAGTTCATTGGCGGCGCAGCAAAGTTCTAGGAGACCTTGCTTATTCATCTCTCTTGCAGCAACAACCCTTACAAAACCGAGTTCTTTAAGAAAGGGGAGGGCGGAGGGGGAATGAACGGTCATTTGCGTTGAGCTGTGAAGTTTTAAATCGGGTATTTTATCTTTTAAAATTTTAGCAAGACCTAAATCGGCGATAATAATTCCGTCAATTCCTGCGCAGTATGCCTCTTTGGCAAGGTTGAAAGCGTCAGGGAGTTCGGAATCTTTAATCATTATATTAAGGGTGAGATATGCTTTTACGCCGCGGATATGGCAATAGGATACGGCTTCTTTTAATTCATCTATATCGAAATTTTCCGCGTTTCTTCGCGCACTAAAGTTTTTAGCGCCTAAATAAACAGCATCTGCGCCCGACCTAACGGCTGCCTCTAAGCTATCTTTAGAGCCAACGGGGGATAAAACCTCGGGTAAATTTGGCATATTCTCACTCCTTTCTGCTGCTAATAAGATAATATCAAATCTAATTAGATTTTTCAACCGAAAAAACGCTAAATTTTACTCTGTGGAAAACAAAGGTAAAAATTTTTCAAAAAATATCAAAAAACCCCTTGACTTATTTTTTGTTTTGTCCTATAATAATGAATTACTAATGATGATGGGGGATTTTGCGCCTTTTTTTAGAAAATGCCCGTTTTAAACGCGGAAAAAAGGTCGAAAAAACCCGCTGTTATCAACACTTGCGGCCCGTTGCCGTAAAAAAATTTTAGGAGTGATTGTAAACCTATGGAGCCAACTAAAATGGTTAAACCTGTCCAATTGGGTAATAACACTCGTATGACATTCTCTAAAATCAATGAAGTTATTGATACTCCTAACCTCATTGAGATTCAGAAAGACTCATACAATTGGTTTATAACCGAAGGTTTAAAAGAGGTCTTTAATGATATGTCATCAATTACCGATTATAGCGGTAATTTGGTGCTTAGCTTTATCGACTATCGCATTGATGAGCAACCTAAATATGATGTAACCGAGTGTAAAGCTCGTGATACAACATACGCTGCTCCTCTCCGTGTGACTGCCCGTCTTCTTAATAATGAGACTGGCGAAATTAAGGAAAGCGAAGTATTTATGGGCGACTTCCCGCTTATGACCGAGTCGGGTACATTTGTTATCAATGGTGCGGAGCGCGCGATTGTTTCCCAGTTAGTTCGTTCTCCCGGTGTCTATTATGCCTATAAGGTAGAAGAAAAAACAGGTAAAAAGCTTTATTCTTCAACCATCATCCCTAACCGCGGTGCATGGCTTGAATATGAGGCTTCTATAAATGATGTGCTTTATGTTCGCATTGACAAGAACAGAAAGCTCCCCATCACCACCTTCATCAGAGCTTTAGGTGTGAATTCTAATCAGGAAATCCGTGAACTTTTAGGTGCGGACGAGCGTTTAGAAGCAACCTTCGAAGCTGATGAAACCAAAACGGTTGAAGAGGCTCTTCGCGAAGTTTATAAGAAACTCCGTCCCAGTGAGCCCGTAACCACCGAGGGTGCAAAGGCATATCTTGAGCAGTTATTCTTTGATGTTCATAGATACGACCTTTCTCGCGTTGGCCGTTATAAGTATAATAAGAAACTTGCAATTGGCGCTCGTATTAGAGATAAGGTTATTGCCCGTCCTGTAGTTGACCCCATGACTGGCGAACTTCTTGCAGAGCCCGATACTTTGGTTTCTAAGGAACTCGCTTCCTTGCTTGAAACCAAGGGCGTTTCCGAAGTATATGTAAATGTTCAGGATGCAGAAGGCAATGTAAAAGAGGTTAAGGTTCTTTCCAACGGAATGGTTGACCTTAAGGATTTTGTTGACTTCACCGCAGAAGAGTTAGAAGCTCTTGACCGTGACGGTATTAACGAAAAGGTTAGCCTTAATGTTCTTAAAGAGATTCTCGCAGAGGGTCTTTCCGGTGAAGAACTTAAGACCGCTTTGGTTGAGGCTGCAGATGCCCTAATTCCCAAACACATTGTGCTTGATGATATCTTTGCTTCTGTTAACTACTATGTTGGTCTTTATAACGGAATTGGCAATGTGGATGATATCGACCACCTTGGCAACCGCCGTATTCGTTCTGTAGGTGAACTTTTACAGAATCAGTTCAGAATCGGTTTCTCAAGAATGGAGAGAGTTGTCCGCGAAAAGATGACCCTTCAGTCGCAGGATACCGAAAATATCACTCCTCAGTCACTTATTAATATCAGACCCGTTGTGGCAGCTATTAAGGAATTCTTCGGTTCATCACCCCTTTCTCAGTTTATGGACCAGACCAACCCCTTATCTGAACTTACCCACAAACGCCGTCTTTCTGCTTTAGGTCCCGGAGGTCTTTCCCGTGACCGTGCGTCCTTCGAAGTTCGTGACGTTCACTATACCCACTATGGCCGTATGTGTCCTATCGAAACTCCTGAAGGTCCTAACATTGGTCTTATTTCTTACCTTGCGACTTATGCAAGAATCAATAAGTACGGCTTTATTGAAGCGCCTTTCCGCCGCGTTGATGTTGAAACCGGCAAGGTGCTCGATGAGGTTGTATATATGACCGCTGATGAAGAAGACGATTACATTGTAGCTCAGGCAAATGAGCCTTTGGATAAAGATGGATTCTTTGTTAATAAGAAGGTTAATACCCGTTATCGTGACGGATTTATGGAAGTTGAAGCAAAACGCGTTGACTTTATGGATGTATCACCTAAGATGGTGGTTTCCGTAGCAACCGCAATGATTCCCTTCCTTGAAAACGACGATACCAACCGTGCGCTCATGGGCTCTAACATGCAGAAGCAGGCAGTTCCGCTACTTCGCCCTGAAACTCCCATCGTTGCAACCGGTATGGAATATAAAGCCGCTGTGGATTCAGGCGTTGTTGTTCTCGCTAAACGCGCAGGTACCGTAACCTATGTTAGCGCAAATACTATTAAGGTGCGCGCTAAGAACGGCGAAATTGATGAGTATGAACTCATTAAGTTCCTCCGTTCTAACCACGGCACTTGCATTAACCAGAAACCCATCGTAACAGTAGGTCAGAAGATTAAAGAAGGCGAAGTTATTGCCGACGGTCCTGCTACTAATAACGGTGAAATTTCCTTAGGCCGTAACGCTCTTATTGGCTTTATGACCTGGGAAGGTTATAACTATGAGGACGCTGTTCTTATTAATGAGCGTCTTGTTCGTGAAGATATCTATTCTTCAATCCATATTGAAGAATACGAAATCGAATCCAGAGATACTAAACTTGGACCCGAAGAGATTACCCGTGATATTCCCAATGTGGGCGAGGATGCTCTTAAAGACCTCGATGAGCGCGGTATTATCCGTATTGGCGCCGAGGTTAAGGCGGGCGATATTCTTGTAGGTAAGGTTACTCCTAAGGGTGAAACCGAGCTTACTGCTGAAGAACGCCTACTCCGTGCTATATTCGGCGAAAAGGCAAGAGAGGTTAGAGATACATCCCTTAAGGTACCTCACGGTGAATACGGTACTGTTGTTGATGTTAAGGTATTTACTCGTGAAAATTCTTCGGAACTTAGTCCCGGAGTTAATGTAGTTGTTCGTTGCTATATTGCTCAGAAGCGTAAGATTTCTGTGGGCGATAAGATGGCCGGACGCCACGGTAATAAGGGTGTTGTTTCTAGAATTCTTCCCAGCGAAGATATGCCTTTCCTTCCCGATGGTACACCTCTTGATATAGTTCTTAATCCTTTGGGCGTTCCTTCTCGTATGAACATCGGTCAGGTACTTGAAGTTCACTTGGGCTACGCTGCTAAGGCGCTTGGTTGGAATATTTGCACACCGGTATTTGACGGTGCTCACGAAGGTGACATCAGAGAATGCTTCCGTCTTGCAGAAGAAACCACCAAAAACAGTAATGTTGCTGCAGAAAACTGCGCAGGTCTTGATTTCTCACGCATTCCTTTAACTCAGGATGCAAAAACTCAACTCTATGACGGACGCACAGGTGAGCCCTTCGATAATCCTGTAACCGTAGGTTATATGTACTATCTCAAGCTCCATCACCTTGTTGATGATAAGATTCACGCTCGTTCTACAGGTCCTTACTCACTTGTTACCCAGCAGCCCCTCGGCGGTAAAGCTCAGTTCGGCGGTCAGCGTTTCGGTGAGATGGAAGTTTGGGCTCTTGAAGCTTACGGCGCTGCCTATACACTTCAGGAAATCCTTACTGTTAAGTCCGATGATGTTGTTGGTCGTGTTAAGACCTATGAGGCAATAGTTAAGGGTCAGAATGTTCCCAAAGCAGGAACACCTGAGTCCTTCAAGGTTCTTATTAAGGAACTTCAGTCCCTGGGACTTGATGTTCGTGTTCTTGATAAGGATAATAACGAAGTAGATTTAAGACAGAATTTTGACGATGAAGATGCAGGTCTTACTCCTGCTGTAAACTTCCCCGAGGAAACTCCCGACGACCTTTTTGAAGATGCAAAGGGCGTTTTAGAGGACGGCGACCTTGACGGTTACGGTCTTGAGGATGAAAACGGTGAAGCCATCGTTGAAACCTATGAAGAAGATATGTAAAGGAGAGCAAAATGGTGAACGAAAATCAATTTGAATTTGAATCCATTAAAATAGGTCTTGCATCTCCCGAACAGATTAGAAGTTGGTCTTATGGCGAGGTAACCAAGCCCGAAACCATTAACTACCGTACACTTAAACCCGAAACCGGCGGTCTTTTCTGTGAAAGAATCTTTGGACCACAGAAGGACTGGGAATGTCACTGCGGTAAGTATAAGAGAATTCGTTATAAAGGTAAGATATGTGAGCGTTGTGGCGTTGAAGTAACTCGCGCCAAGGTTCGTAGAGAACGTATGGGCTCTATCGAGCTTGCCGCTCCCGTTTCCCACATTTGGTATTATAAGACCATTCCCTCCAGAATGGGTCTTGCTCTTGATATTTCACCCAAGTCTCTTGAGCAGGTTCTTTACTTCTCCAAGTATATCGTTACCGATCCCGGCGATACCCCCCT
>JAZRNX010000078.1:0-3612 GCA_045648365.1 Acutalibacteraceae bacterium | reverse complement strand
GCAATTTTATTTTGTTCGACTCTCATAGTCCCTCCTTCGACTGAATCGAACCACTAAAATTATTATACATTATTGTGCCGTTTCTTTCAAGCGACGGCGCATTATTTTTTATATCTTTTACACGCTGCTCAATGAGCATAGCGGTAGTTTTATTCTCTGCAAAGACTCTGCTGATAATATATCTCGTATTCTCAATATCTCTATAATCTTTCACTCGAACTCCTCCTTTCTCTATTTTTGCCAAAGTAGTTAAAATTAAACATAATAGTGACTCCTTTAATGTCTTTTCCGAAAACATTTGCGGTTAAAACTTAAAGGAGTTAATTTTTTAGTTTCAAGAAAACAATAAGTATATTAAAATAGGGATAAAGGAAGGTGGTTATTTTGAATGTTTTTAACTTTGAAACCAAAAAATAAAGAAAGGAAAAAACTATGAATAAAGTTATTTCAGAAAAAATTAAAACAAGTATTATTGAGCAGGTAGTTTTTGGAGATGATGTAAGAGATGTGGCAGAAAAATACCATGTTTCGAAAACAAGCATCTATCGTTGGTTGAACGATTATAAATACAAGCAAAAATATAATACGGACAATCTGTTAACGCTCACTCAAATGAAAAGGAATATGGATCGTGCAAACCAAAAACTGCATATTTTAAGTAGTGCCCCGTGCGGTACGAATTCGCCACTACTCCCCCGCTACAAATACATAGAAAAGATTGAAGACATATATGGTCTTAATCTTTGCTGCGAAGCGATGAACGTTAATAAGAGCTCGTATCTCAACTATAAGCTTCGCGGTAAACGTGGTGATACGGTATATGCTAAACGGCAAGAAGAAGCAAAACCGCTGATTGAAGAAATATTTTATGAAAGCCGTCGCACCTACGGTGTAAACCGCATTTACTCTGTTTTAAAAAGCAGAGGTTATGATTACGGTGTAAAATTAATAAGGAAAGTTATGCAGGAAAATGATATGTTTGTTATAGGAACTAATGCTAAAAAGAACTATTTAAAGAGGCTTGAAAGAAAGAAAAATATTTTAAATCGTGAATTTGATGTTTCAAGACCTAATGAAGTTTGGGTTAGCGATGTTACGGAACTTAAATTTAGACAAAAAAATCTTTCTGTGTATAGTTTTAGATTTGTATGCAAGAAAGGTAGTAGGATTCCGATTTTCAAGCAAAAACAGCACCCAGCTTACAAAAAGTACGCTAGGTGCTGCATATAAATTAAGGAAACCGACTGATTTGTTATTATTATTCCATTCCGACCAAGGAGCAAATTATACTTCGAGAACATTTAGAACATATTTGAAGGAATTAGGCATTAAATCCTCGTTTTCAAATCCAGGTGAACCACACGATAACGCTGTAATGGAATCGTTTAATACAACGCTTAAAAAAGAAGAGTTTTATGTTAGACATTATCGTTCAGAAAGGGACCTAAAAGACTCGATAAAGGAGTACATAGAATTCTATAATAGTTATAGAATTCATTCGTACAATCACAATAAAACACCCGACCAAAAAGAAGAGCTTTTCTTCTCGCAAAATTAAACCAAATAATGTTACTGTCAGGTTCGAATTGCGGAACTTTTTAATCGAAATTGACACGAAAATTTATGCGTTTTGTCAATTTTGTCTCATTATTCGCAAAACAAAAAAACAGCAAGTTTTCCTTGCTGTTGCCTGCTGTAACGGCATATGTAATGTTCATTAATGAAACACATCGTTCAATTTTTGGTGTACATTCCAATTAAATTCTTCTCAAAAATTAAGAGTAGATAAAAAATATTTATATATAGATAAAGAGATAGCTATGCTTTTGGTTAAGCATAGCTATCTCTTTAAAATAATTAAATACACGTTCTTCGAACTAAAAAACTAGTCAATTATTCATCATCTAAAGCTGTTTTGAGCAAAAGAGATATTCTAACTCTTCCTTTTTCTAACATGTAAAGTTTAAATCACATATGCTAAATATTGCATATCTTTAGACAATATTACTAGTTCGTCCTTTATCACAAACTCATCTTTCGATGGAGCGTTAATAATGCGCAGTTTTATTTCACCTTTCTTAATACTTTCTACCATTGCTATTGTATATATATCTTCATTTAAAAAAATTCTTCTCTCTGCTGGAAAAAGTTCATATATTTCACCTTTTCGAATTCTTGGCCAAACATTATTAACCTCTTTTAACTGAACACGAATTGTTTCTTTGTCTAAATCTTTTTCAGATAATTTATCAAAATAGCAAAAATAATAATTAAAGGAAATAAATATAATTGGGAAAGACAATATCGCCAATATTATACCGAAGGTAAAATTAGTTCTTATAAACATTAAAACCCCAAAAGCGAATAAAAAAGTCGCTAAACTTAATACGACATAATATAATAAATGACCACCTATAAAAAAATTACGAAAAGCAACTCTTTTGCAAATTGGACAACGAGGCGCTTGACCTAATTTTGTATTAATTCCCAATTTAGTCATTAAAGAGAATGCTTTTTTACCGCAATAAGGACATCTAAACATTGTATCACACTAATCCTTTCGCTTTTTAATTAAACAATAATTCTTCTCTATCAAAATATAGCGTGTTATTACCACACCCCGAATAACTTTGATAAAACTTATTAGTAATTACGCCTGTAACATTTCTGGTTTCAACATAAGACCGTTCATCTAAAATGTTTATTCTGCTATTATAAATATTATAATATCCTATGACCCTATCATAGACAGTATTTCCATAAAGCGTTATTTGAACGGCTGTATCTCCAACACTAATCGAACTGCTTTGAATAGTTGAAATAACTGCTTTAGTATAGTTAAACGTAGTTATCGCAGCGTACAAATAAACATTTTTATCTTTAATAATATTCATAACTCCTTCCTCTGCACCATCTTTAAATAAATCTATTGAAAAATTAAGAAGATCGGCAAATGAATATTCATTATCGTTAACCATTAGTTTTTTTATTTCTTCAGTCAGTGTGTTAAATGGGTACGGCAGAAGTTGGTTAGCATTCCATAGCACTGCCATTCCAATCACATCAGCTGCATCATACTTAATTGTCGAGATATCTATACTAATATCAATACTATTCGCATTATATGCAAAAGAATATGGACTTTTATATTGACCATTTTGATAGCTATAATCATATCCACTATATTTTGATCTAATCTTATCTATTGCACGTATACAGGCTTCCATTTGACTGCTTTTTCCTTCTATTTCCTTAATCATTGATGCCCGATACAATGCATATACAGTTATTTTATCTGATTCAGAAAGAATATCAAAATCTTGCTCTTCCGGCGATTCGAATATTGATCCGCAGGCAATACATTCATAATAAGGGAAATCGTTTTGATTAATTATCGTCTTTAAGATATGTAAGTCAGCATGATCTGCACCATTTACATAACTCTCAGCACCACATACAATTCGCTCTAACTCCCAACAACAATACTCATACTCATTGTTGATAGACACATAATCAGTACTATAAGTCGGTGCCAATAACCCATCATTGTAAGCTTTGTTTACAATATGATATTTACCATTTCTATAATATATATACCACCGTTGTTGAGAT
>JAZRNX010000077.1:0-50509 GCA_045648365.1 Acutalibacteraceae bacterium | reverse complement strand
GTTGCCGCCTTGGATAGATACATATTCAGGTGAATCGACATTTATGAATCTGCCTGTATTAGCATCATAGTATCTTGAATTTAGATAATAAAGGTTTGTTTCCTTATCAAGATAATATCCTCTGTAACGGAATGGGTTAATATCAGCAATATAGCCAGTGTTGTCATAGTCTACCGTACATTTACCCCAAGCATCGTAAGAATATCTTGCAACAGTTTCACCGTCACTGTTTGTGATGGCTATGATATCACCCTGTAAATTCTTAAGGAAAAAATAGCTGATACCGTTGTAAATAATACCGCAAACAGAATCGCTGTTATCATAAAGCGGAATCAACTTGTTTCCGTTCCATGATTCATTTAATATTTTACTGCCCTCAAGAACATATTCGTGCAGCTCATAGCAATTAACAGTTTTACTTGTTCTAATACCATTTGCATTGTAGGTATAAATGTGGTTATCAAAGGATTTAAGCTGTCTGCCCTTTTCCCAAGTAAGATTATGGCCTAAATACTCGGTCGGGTTGCCCTGTGTATCGTATGTGATACTCTGACCGTTATATGAAGTCAGTTTATCTTTCCACACCTCATCATAGGTATATTCTATCTTGGTTTCAGGTATAATATCTCCGTTTTCATCTGCTACGCCTTTAGCCGTGATATTACCGTAGTTATCATACTGGAACTTGGTTGTAATGCCGTTTTCGTATGTATAATTATACTCTTTTTGATTTGTAATGTCAATAATATGAAAACCGACACCTCAAAAAGAGATGTCGGAAACCCTAACGTTTTTTATATTTTAAAAAGAAAGGATGAATTAAAATAAAAACATGTAAAAATACTATGAGTCAGGAGAACCGTCCCCTTGTCTCCCACGTCCCCTTGTCTCCCAATGAACACGGAGAACCGTCCCCTGTGTTCTCGATTAGGTCGCACCTAATCGGGTTAATTTTTGCAAAAGGGAGCCGTTTTTATTTATGTGCGAAGCGCACCGAATCTCTTCACTCTTCACTCTTCACTCTTCACTCGCAAGACTCTGTCTTGCGTTATCCACAGCTTCGGGGCGGTCGCCTTCGAATTTCTGCTGTTTTTTGTTGTAACCTTGGGCGATGGCGGGGTACTGGTTATCCGTATCGGCTGTGGGTTGAATTTCGTAGGTACCGTATTTATTCACAAGGGTAAAGGAGTTTTCGGGGGCATCGGCGCAGGGGTCTACGCTAGGGGTTTTAATGACTTCTTTTTTGTTTTTGTCCTTCATATTATCACCGCTTTTATTATTCTCTTTATATTTATATATAATACATTTGACAGAAATTTAACCTTATGATATAATTACTAGAAAGTTATTTTTGGAGGCCTTAAAATGCTGGACATCAGATTTATCTGTGAAAACCCTGAATTAGTTAAAGAAAATATTAAAAGAAAATTTAAGGATAATAAATTACCTCTCGTTGATGAGGTTATTGCCCTTTATAAAGAAAAGTGCGATGCTAATACAAGAGCCAACGACCTTCGCGCCAACAGAAATAAGATAAGCAAGGAAATCGGCGGTCTTATGGCAAGGGGCGAAAGAGAAAAGGCAGAGGAAATTAAAAAACTCGTTACCGAGCAGGCCGAAGAACTCAAAGCCCTCGAAGAAAAGGAAGCCGCTCTTGAAATCAAGGTTAAAGAAATTCAAATGAAGATTCCCAATATCGTTGATGAGAGTGTTCCCGTTGGTAAGGACGATAGCGAAAATGTTGAGGTTAAGCAGTACGGTGAAAAGACCAAACCCGACTATGAAATCCCCTATCATACCGATATTATGGCGCTCTTTGACGGTATTGATAAGGAGTCTGCAGGCCGTGTAGCAGGTGAGGGCTTCTATTATCTTATGGGCGATATCGCCCGTATGCACTCCGCAGTTACAGCATACGCCCGTGACTTTATGATAAACAAGGGCTTTACCTACTGCATTCCCCCCTTTATGATTAGAAGTAATGTTGTAACGGGAGTTATGAGTTTCGAGGAAATGGACGCCATGATGTATAAGATTGAGGGCGAAGACCTCTATCTTATCGGCACCTCGGAACATTCTATGATAGGTAAATTTATTGATACTATCACCGAGGAAGAAAAGCTCCCCCTGACACTAACAAGCTACTCTCCCTGTTTCCGCAAGGAAAAGGGCGCTCACGGTATTGAAGAGAGAGGCATCTACCGTATCCATCAGTTTGAAAAGCAGGAAATGATTGTTATCTGCAAACCCGAAGAAAGTATGGATTGGTTTAATAAAATGTGGAGTTACTCCGTTGAACTCTTCAGAAGTTTGGATATTCCCGTTCGCACCCTTGAGTGCTGCACAGGCGACCTTGCAGATTTGAAGGTTAAATCCTATGATGTTGAGGCGTGGAGTCCTAAGCAGCAGAAGTATTTTGAGGTTTGCTCCTGTTCTAATCTCGGCGACGCTCAATCACGCCGCCTTGGTATCCGCGTTCGCGGTGAGGATGGCAAAAAGTATCTTGCTCATACCCTTAATAATACCGTTGTTGCTCCCCCCAGAATGCTTATTGCCCTTCTTGAAAATAATCTTACCTTTGATGGCGAATATTATTCTGTTAAGATTCCCGAGGCGCTTCGCCCCTATATGGGCGGTACCGCAGAAATCAAGGCAAAGCATAAGTATAATTGATTATATAGGTGATATTTACGGATATTAAGAAACTTTTAGACAAGGTTAAAGCGGATTTTGCCGACCTTAAAAAAGATAAGAACAAACTTATTAATCGTTTAATTCTTATCTTGGCGGTTATTGTTTTTACCTGTTCCCTCGTTTTGCTAATAATTCGTTTTATACCCAAAAATTCGAATTATGATGATTTTAAAAACAACTCCTCTGATATAGAGGTTGAACTTCCCGAAAACCCAATAAACTTCGAGGAGCTTAAAAAAACCGCCCCCGATGTTGTTGGTTGGATAAAGGTCGAGGGAACTACCATTGACTATCCCGTTATGCAAAGCGGCGACGGTAAGCCCGAGGATTTTTATTTAAGACGGGATATTGACGGAAAATATAAAAACGGCGGCAGCATCTATATGCAGCGGCTTAATAACGATGCATTTTTAGACCCCAATACCCTTCTTTACGGCCATCATTTAGCAGATAAGAGTATGTTTACTCCCCTTTGGGAGTTAAGAAACGCGGAAAGTTTTAATGCGACCGACACTATATATGTTTACACCCCGGGTCACATTCTTAAATATAAAATCTTTTCCGCCTTTGTTTATGATGACCGCCATGTTTTAAATTCCTTCGATTTTTCTACCGAGGAAGGCTACGGCGCGTTCTTAAACGACTGCTTAAACCCCCGCTCTCTTACCAAAAATGTCCGTGAGGGCGTAGAGGTTACCACTAAAGACCGCATAATCACCCTTAGCACCTGCACCAATAGTTACTACTATTCAAACGAAAGATTTTTAGTAGTTGCAAAACTCCAGAGCGATACTAAAACTAAATAAACCCATAAATAACCCCCGAGGTTAAACCTCGGGGGTTATTATTTCTTAATTATTTTATCGGCGAAATAGTGAAATCAAAATTGATTTCCTTTTCACATAATTTGAATTTATCTGGCAAAATTGGTCCGCAGGAACGAGAGCCCATACCCGAATTTTTGTAATCTACGCGAAGGTGGATAAAGCCGTCGGATTTAAGTTCATCCGTATGGGCGGCATTGTGAATCGCATCTATAGTATAGTTTGAAACGTTTATTTCCATATTATTGCTTTCAAAACACAAATCGCCGATTTCAAGCATACGGACTCCGTAATGATTTCCGTGCTCTTGGGGATATACGTAATTCACATATTCCTTATCGGCATCCGATGAATACATACCCATATCTGAGCCGTTATGCATATCAATATAACTTTCATAGGGTCCGTAGCCAAAATAGGTGAATTCCTTGTTTTCTGCGGGGAGCGTGAATTCAAATCCAAGACGTTGGAGCCAATAACACTTTTCACGTACGTTACCGTCGAGTGAAACCTCGATAACGCCGTCAGAGTTTACAGTGTAGGTTACGGTATATCTGAAATACGGCGCTCTGGCAACACCCGAAAGGGCGCCCTTTACGGTTATGGTATTTCCTTTAAGGTCACATTCGTAAACCTTGCTGAAAGGTCTGTTAAGATTTTCACTTTGCCCTTCATTTTGGCATTCCCAATACTTTATATCCATTCTCTCATTGGAAATTCCCGCTCTGAAAGCCGAGAGCTTTATCTTTTCGGTAATATTTTCCCTGCCGTTTACACAAAGGGAAATAAATGTACCGTAGAATTTGGAGAAAACATATTTAAAGTTTTCGCCCTCGGCGATAATTTCATTTTCGGTTTCGGTAAACTTGGCAGAAGTTTTAGAAATTTCCTCTTGTGCCTTTTCCATAGCAAGTTCATGTTGGGTATGAGCATAAACCTTGCCGTCTTTCATCAAAAGGCAATTAAGAAATGCGCCTAATTTACCTGAAAGAGCGGGTATATCAATAATAATATCCGCAGAACCGAGTGGGTTAACATCAAGTTTTAACGAATCGGTTTTAACAGTATTTCCGTCAACCTCTATGCTGTAAATGAATTCATATTCATTAAGATTTGTAAAGGAATAGCGGTTTTTTAAGGTTAATTTATTGCCGTCAAGTGCAGTTTTCATCGGTTGATATGCCGCTTTAACCTCCAAAGAACCCGCCTTAATGGAATTATCTGAAAATACCATACCGTCGCAACAAAATGTTCCGTCACTCGTAAGTTCACCTTCGAAATCACCGCCGTATTTCTGTACGCCGTCTACTATAAATGTATGGTCTTTCCATTCCCATACACAGCCGCCGATATGGTTATCGTATTTATCCACAAGTTCATTATACCGATATACATCACCGGGGCCGTTACCCATAGCGTGAGCATATTCGCAAATGAAAAAGGGTTTTCCTATATTATATTCGGTTACAAATTTTTCTATCTGAGAAAAGGATGGATACATAATCGAATAAACATCGGTATCTTCGCCTTTGCCCATTCTCGAAGCATCTTCGCTATGAATTAATCTGCCGTCATTTTCTTTGCGGATGAACTCAACCATAGCGTGTTGGTTAGCGCCGTATCCGCTCTCGTTTCCGAGGGACCACATAATAATCGAGGGGCAGTTTCTATCCCTGTAAACCGTTCTTTCAATACGGTTTACATATTCCTTTTCCCAAATGGGATTTACGCAGGTCCACTCATCATTATTTTCCGAATCGTAGTTATTGAAAACCGCACCGTTTCTATAAACGGTACCGTGGGCTTCAATATCGGTTTCAAGCACCACATAAAAGCCCATTTCATCGCAAAGCCGCATCATATAAGGAGTGGGCGGATAGTGGGAAGTTCTGATACAGTTAATATTAAGTTCCTTCATTAAAAGAAGGTCGGCCTTGATTTCCTCATCGGTCTGATACCAACCCTTTGTTCTATGGGTATCGTGGTGATTTACACCGCGGAGTTTTACGGGAACACCGTTTATTAAAAGCTCATACTTTTCGGAAATTTTTATCTCGCGAAATCCCGTTTTTATCTCTATAACTTCCCCGTCTTTCAAAAGGCGAACGGTATAAAGATAGGGCTTTTCCGCATTCCAGAGGATAGGATTTTTAACTTCAATTTCTGCGCTTTTACCTACCGCTTCGCCTATAATCTTGCCTTCCGTATCTAGAACGGTTACGGCTACTGCTTTTTCGGTTTCTACGGTGATTTTTTCACCTTTCGCCACTATATGAACATCTCTTACATGGTCCATAGGGCGCTGCAAAATATAGGTATCTCTGAAAATGCCGTGAAAACGGAATTGGTCTTGATCTTCAAGGAAACTACCCGCGCACCATTTTAACACCTTAACGCGAAGGGTATTTTTGCCGGTCGTTACAAAGGGAGTAATATCAAATTCGGCTTGCAAACGGCTGCCCTGCGTAAAGCCCACGTACTCGCCGTTAACATATACTATAGCACAGGAGGAAACGCCCTCTAAAACATAGTAAACCTTGCCCCAGAGTTTATCCATATCAAAATCTCTTTCGTAAACTCCGCAGGGGTTTTCATCGGGAACATAAGGAGGGTCATAGGGGAAGGGGTAATTTACATTAGTATAGTTAGGATTTTCATAACCGAGGGCTTCCCAACAGGAAGGGACGAGGATATTATCCCAATTTTCTATGCTTTCGGAAACGTCGATATCCCTTTTAAAAAACGCAAACCGCCACTCACCGTTTAGGAGCATATATTCGCTTTTTCCTTTAGGAATATAATAGCTCCGCGGCGAAAGGCGGTTTTCACTTGTTTTCTCGGGGTTTTCATAGAATCTCATAATCAGGACTCCTTTGAAACTTTATTTTACAACTTAATTATATCATTGCAAAATCTTGGTTTCAAGTATGAAAAGCCCTTATTTTATGCGTTTTCTTAACCTATTTATGCGATATTTTATTTATTCCCTTACAAAGCTTTGTTTCTTTTCCGTTTAAAATAAGCTTCGCGTTTTTAGGTACTGTGATGGTATATTCGCCCTTATTTCTATCAAAGGAAACCGATATTCTGCCGGATTTCGTATCCATATAACCTGAGAAATTATTGAGTTTTTGGGGAATCTTCGGAGCGATTACGATATTCTCAAAACCGAATCCATCCTGACCTATACCCATAATATGCTCGAATAGATTTTCTGTTACCGAGCTATACATGGGTTGGTCGTGAGAATTACCGAAGCGGTTATCCCCTCGCCAATGCTCATAGTAGGTGGTAGCGCCTCTATTCTTCATAAAGTTAAAGTTTACGTCGTCGGGGTTTGCAAGCATTGAAAACGCAATTTCCTCATATCCGTTTTCAAAAAGCAGTCTCATAAGTAACGGTGTGCCGAAAATTCCCGTATCAAAAACGGGATTTTCTCTATACTTTTGAGCGATTTTTTCTATATCATAAAGTCCCAAATCAGCAAGGTAACAGGTGGCGCCTTGGTCCGTTTCTATTTCCATTTCGCCAAACTTTTCTTTTAAGGCAAGAAGGCATTTATTAATATTTTCGGTTATACCTTTTTTATCTATTTTCTCATCTAAAACATCGGCAATTTCCATAACCTTTCGCATACAGGTTATAAAATAATATGTATTGACAAGCTCGGGGGGTATAGTAATTTTTTCCAAAGTACACCAGTCACCTAAAAACCAGCAACCCTCTTCCCTTTTGTTTACAAGATTTTCCTCTAAGCGAGTGAGCATAAACTCATACCACTTTAGCATATGAGGAAGACCTTCTCGCAAAACTTCAATATCGCCGAAGTGCTTATAGTGATTATAGGGAACGATGACAATCGCTCCACCCCAGCCTCCCGGGCCACCTCCCCCGCCTCCATAGGGCGCGGTGTTTTCCACGTTGCCTGTGAGTTTATTCTGGCAGTCATAAATATCCCTTATCCATTTTTTATAAAAGCTTTCTGTATTAAGAGTGGTCATAACCGCATTGCTGATAATCTGACCATCGCCAAGATAAGCAAGACGCTCTCTATGAGGGCAATCGGAAAGGGTGCCATGGTGCATATTGTTAAGCACCGTTCTTACGTGGGCATTATAAATCCAATTTAAAACCTCGTTATCGCTCTCAAAGTGACTTGCTTTTTCTATATCGCTGTGAGCAACGATAATTTGCATATCAGAAATATCGCCTATAACCTCAACATATCTGAATGCCTTAACGGTGAATTTGGGTTTCAGGGCGCGTTCCTTGGGCGTATTATACTCATCGCACTGAATTAAATGACCGCCCTCTTTTATGGTTGAATAACATTCGGTTGAGAAATAATCGAGGGTATTATCTTTGCCCATATTTTCGCTATATGTAATCTTGATTTTACCCTTGCCTGTCACCTTGGCGTAACCCGAAATGTTAATTCCCGCATCGTATATCCTGCGGTTGCCGTCAGAAAAAATCAAGTCAGGTTTAATGACGGATATTTCCTTATCTGCAGGGCAGGTCTGAGGGGAAAAGAAATCTGATTTTGGCGGGTTTGCTATTTCTACGGGATAGATGGTATCTTCAAGTATTTCATAATCCCACTTTTCGCCGTAGAAAATATTGTTGAAAACTATTGGCGATTTCTTCCATTTTAGGTTTTCATCAGAACAGAAATTTGTCTTTTTGCCGGATTTGTCCGTAAGGGTTATGGCGTAAGCGAGTTTTACATCATCATACCGCATTTCGCCTTCGATTTTCTTTTCCTTTTGGTTGTACCATCCATTGCCAAGCCAAACCTCAATATTGTTTTCGCCCTCTTTAATATACGACAAAATATCATAGGTTAAATATAAAGTTCTGAATATTCCGTCCCGTTCTTTTGAAGAAGATGATTTCCCCGTGTTTCGCCATTCATAATCGGTTACGGCGGGGACTAAAAATATCGTCACTAACCTTTTTACCGTTTATAAAAAGCTCAAAGAAACCGAGCCCGCAGATATCAATATCTGCAGAAACGGTTTCTTTTTCTACTTTAAATTTACCTATAATAATAGGACTATCGAAGTTTTGTGAAGTCACCCATTTAGCATTTTTAAATGTCATAAAAATCCCCTCTTTCAATGTCTATTCCTTGCTAAACTCCTCTAAAATAAGCCCCTTATTCTTTTCAAGGGCCCAGTTAATATTCCATTCGCTTGTGAAGACAAGAAGGTCGTTGCCCTTAAAGTCCTGCACCCACTTGGTATCGGAAGTAAGATTAAGGGAACTTACGTCAATATCCTTATTGCCTATCCAGCGGATATATTGGAAGGGCAGATTATTTCTTATAACGTCTACCTTATATTCGTTTTTAAGGCGATATTCAAGCACCTCAAACTGAAGTACACCAACAACCCCCACTATAACCCTTTCCATACCTGAATTGGGCTCGTGGAAAATCTGAATTGCACCCTCTTGGGCTATCTGCTCAACGCCCTTAACAAACTGCTTACGCTTTAAGCTATCTATCTGCTCAACCATGGCAAAATGCTCGGGAGCGAAGGTGGGAATTCCTTCAAATTCCACCTTGTTTTTAGAGGTGCAAACCGTATCGCCGATGGAGAAAATGCCCGGGTCGAAGACGCCGATGATATCACCCGCATAGGCCTCGTTTACTATCTGACGGGATTCCGCCATTAGTTGCTGCGGCTGTGAAAGGCGGAGAGATTTTCCCCCTTGCATATGGAAATATTCCTTATCACGCTCAAATTTTCCCGAACAGATTCGCATAAAGGTCATTCTATCGCGGTGGGCTTTGTTCATATTTGCCTGAATTTTAAATACGAAGGCAGAAAAATCCTCGCTATCGGGCTCTACTTCACCCGATTTTGTATTACGGGCGAGAGGGGGCGTAGTCATTTTAAGGAAGTTTTCAAGGAAGGGCTCAACGCCAAAATTTGTAAGAGCGGAGCCGAAGAAAACGGGGGTAAGTGTTCCGTTTCGCACCTTTTCCAAATCAAAATCAAAACTTGCGCCGTCTAAAAGCTCAATTTGGTCAACAAGTTCGGCTCTTTGGTATTCGCCTATAAGCTCATCAAGCTTTGCAGTATCGGTAATATCGCACTCAATGGCGTTTAGTTTTTCCTGACCTCTATGGCGTTCATTAAAACTCATAATCTGGCGCTTTTCTCTATCGAAAACACCCTTGAAATTCACGCCGCAACCGATGGGCCAATTTATAGGATAGGTGCCGATACCGAATTCCTTTTCGAGTTCATCAAGAAGCTCAAAGGGGTCTCTTGCCTCACGGTCAAGCTTATTTATAAAGGTGAAAATGGGAATATGGCGCATAGCCGTAACCTTAAAAAGTTTACGGGTCTGGGGCTCAATACCCTTTGCCGCATCAATAACCATAACAACGCTATCTGCCGCCATAAGAGTTCGGTAGGTATCTTCCGAGAAATCCTGATGTCCCGGAGTATCAAGAATATTTATGCAATAACCCTCATATTCAAACTGCATAACTGATGAGGTTATGGAAATACCTCTCTGCTTTTCCAAATCCATCCAGTCGGAAACGGCGTGCTTGGCCGTGGCCTTACCCTTAACCGAACCTGCGGTCTGGATAGCGCCTCCGTATAAAAGCAATTTTTCAGTAAGTGTGGTTTTACCTGCATCAGGGTGGGAAATAATCGCAAAGGTCCTTCTGCGGTTAATCTCTTCTTTTAAAGTCACTCTATTTGCTCCTTATATAGTATTAAATCAACTTATTCTATCATAGAATATGCCCTTTTTCAATAGAAATAAGCGATTTTTCTTGTAAAAAAGGGAGGTTTGTGATAGAATTTCCTTTAGGTGATATAAATGTTTTTTAAATCCAAAAAAAGCGCCTTTGATTATCTGATTGTGGGTCTTGGAAACCCGGGTCTTGAGTACGCCAAAACCCGTCACAACGCAGGTTTTATGGCTATTGATAAATTAGCGGCAGATATTGGCGCCTCTTTTAATAAAAATAAGCATAATGCCCTTTTCGGCGAGGGAAATATAAACGGAAAACGAGTTCTTCTCGCTAAACCCCAGACCTATATGAACAATTCGGGAGAGGCAGTTAGCGCTTTATCCTCCTTTTATAAAATTCCAGTAGAAAATATACTAATTATGTTTGACGATATTTCTTTAGATGTTGGCACTATCCGTATCCGCCGCAAAGGAAGCGCAGGCGGACATAACGGCATTAAGGATATCATCGAGGTTTTGGGCACCGAGGAAATAGCGAGAATAAAAATCGGTGTGGGAGAAAGAATAGATAAATCGAGTGACCTTAAAAACCACGTTCTCGGCAAAATAGGGAAGGATGACCTTAAGAATTTTGATGAGGCAACGGAAAAAACCGTGGCGGCGGTTAAAGAAATTATAAACCGAGGCATTGACTCGGCAATGAATAAATTCAGTAGGTAAAAAATGAAATTTCTTTTTAGCGTTTTAAATCGTGACAAGGATTTTTTAGACCTGATAAATTCCATAGAAAAAGGGCGTCTGCCCCTTGGTGTTACGGGGCTTTCAGGTATTCATAAAGCCCTTATAGCCGGTGGAATTTATGAGAAAACGGGTAAAAAGCCCGTTCTTATCTGTCACGATGAGGCGGCGGCAAACGGTATGCGCGAGGACCTCACCGGGCTAGGTTTCAATGCCCTAATGCTCCCCTCAAGAGACCTGAACCTCGTGCGGCTTACGGGGTACTCAAAAGAATATGAGCATAAGCGTGTAGACACCCTGTCAAGAATTCTTGACGGGCACTTTGACATGCTCGTTTTATCTGTAGATTCTGCCTTGCAGTATACCCTGCCCCCCGAAGTTTTAAAGAAAAATCAGTTCACTGTATCCTCGGGTGATGAACTGGATATATCCACCTTTACCGAGAAACTTATATGCGCGGGTTATACCCGAAGTGACCTTTGTGAAGGAGCGGGACAGTTTTCTATCAGAGGCGGAATTTTGGATATTTTCCCTGTAAACAGCCACAAGCCCCTTCGTATCGAACTTTGGGGCGATGAGATTGACACCATTTCCTATTTTGATATAGAAACTCAACGCCGCGAGGAAACCACTGATAGCGTTAAGATTTCTCCCGCTTGTGAACTGCCTGTAAACCCTCAAAATCTGGCAGAAAAGTTAGAAAATTATATAGAAAACAATAAAAAACTGGATGGCGAAGCGCTTAGAAATATCGAAAATGATATTGATATGTTAAAAGGCGGCCTTTCGGTTTCTCCCGATTTGTATTTGCCCTTTTTGTACGAGGGCGGAATAAGCACGGTTTTTGATTATATCAAAGACTTACCCTTTGTCTTGTGCGAATCGGGCAACATCAAAGAACGGATTAAAAGTATATTTATTCAGCAAAGCGAGGATATAAAAATACTCCTCGAAAGCGGTGTTATCTGCCCCGACTGCGCCAAAACCACCCTCCTCGAAAACGAATTTTACGCATTATGTGATAAGGCGATTTTTGCGGATAATTTCCCCCGTTCTTCCTATGAAATAAATCCCAAAGGCCTTGTAAATTTCACCTTCAAGCGCTCGACTGCTTGGAGTGGAGATATGGGTGTTTTATGCGAAGATATTGATTATAACCTACAAAGAGGCGGTAGTGTTCTTATTCTTGCGGGGGGCGAAAAGGCGGCAAATGTCCTGGCTCTCGGTCTCGAGGAAAAAGGTTACCACCCCTTAATCATAAACGGCGACGGAGAAATAAAGGGCGAAGGTCTGTTTGTATCAACGGGTGGACTTTCAAGCGGATTTGAAATTCCCGCTCTCAAATTTATGCTTATAACCCACCGCCACATTTCTGCCGAAAAACACAAGAAGCCCAAAAGACCTAAAAACGCCAAAGAAATCGGCTCCCTTGACGAACTCAAAAGAGGAGATTTGGTGGTACACACCTCCCACGGTATAGGTATTTTTGACGGTATTAACCATATCACAACCGCTGGTATTAAAAAAGATTATATCAAGATAAAATACAAGGGTACAGATGTGCTTTATGTACCTGTAACCCAACTCGATTTGGTTTCAAAATATATAGGTTCCAGTGAAGAAGGCGCCGTTAAAATTAACCGCCTTGGCTCTCCCGAGTGGCAAAAAACCAAACAGAGAGTAAGAGCGGCGGTTAAGGATATGGCAAAGCAGTTAACCGCCCTTTACGCTAAGCGTATGGCAACCAAGGGCTACGCTTTTTCAGAAGATACCGACCTTCAAAACGATTTCGAACGCCGCTTTGAATATGAGGAAACCCCAGACCAATTGCAGTGTATAAGTGAAATAAAGAAGGATATGGAACGAGATATTCCTATGGACCGTCTTTTATGCGGTGATGTTGGTTTCGGTAAAACCGAAGTGGCTCTCCGCGCCGCCTTCAAGTGTATAAGCGAAGGTAAACAGTGCGCCCTTTTAGTACCCACCACCATCCTTGCTATGCAGCACTACAACACCATAATAAAACGGTTTGGCGATATGCCCGTAACCGTTAAACTCCTTTCCCGTTTTGTAACTCCGAGAGAGCAGAAAAAGACAATCGAGGGACTTAAAAAAGGTCGGGTTGATATGGTTGTAGGCACTCACCGACTTATATCAAAGGATGTAGAATTCAAAGATATAGGCCTTGTTATTATCGATGAGGAGCAACGCTTTGGGGTAGCCCAGAAAGAACGACTTAAAGAACTTTACCCTTATGTTGATATCTTAACCTTAAGCGCCACCCCCATTCCTCGAACTCTTAATATGGCTATGTCGGGGCTCAGGGATATGTCTTCAATAGACGAGGCGCCTGGTGACCGTCATCCTGTTCAGACCTATGTCCTAGAACACAATGATGGGGTGCTTATCGACGCCATAAATAAAGAACTTCGCCGCGGCGGTCAGGTTTATTATCTACACAATAGGGTTGAAAGCATCGACCTTTGCGCCGCTAAACTCAAATCGCGTATTCCCGATGCCCGTTTTGCAGTTGCCCACGGTAAAATGAGCGAAGATGAACTTTCTCGCGTCTGGGGGCAACTTGTGGAGCACGAAATAGATGTCCTTGTCTGCACCACCATTATCGAAACAGGTGTGGATGTACCAAACGCCAATACCCTTATAATCGAAAACGCCGATAGAATGGGGCTTTCACAGCTTCATCAACTCCGGGGCCGTGTTGGACGCTCTCCCAGAAGGGCGTACGCGTACTTTTGTTTTAATAGGAACAAACAGCTTTCCGATGTTGCATCAAAACGCCTTGAGGCCATAAGGGAATTTACCGAATTCGGCTCAGGCTTTAAAATCGCTATGCGTGACCTTGAAATCAGGGGCGCAGGTAGCATTTTAGGCGGAGAACAGCACGGAAATATGGAAGCTGTAGGATATGATATGTATTTAAAACTCCTATCCGATGCCGTAAACCGCGAAAACGGAATTGAGGTTAAAGAAACCCAAGAATGTACTATCGACCTTAATATCTCTGCCCATATTCCCGAAAGTTATATTGAATCTCTCCCCGCAAGACTTGGCATATATAAGAGAATCGCCGATATAGAAAACGATGAAGATGTGACGGATATCATTGATGAACTCTGTGACCGTTTCGGTGAGCCGCCCTGTTCGGTTCTCGGTCTTATGGATATTGCTTTGCTTCGAAATAAAGCCGCGGCAAACGGCATTTACGAAATAACAGGCACCGCAAACTCCCTTATTCTTCATACCGAAAACCTCAATGAAGAAACCGTTGGAAAACTCACCGACGGATTTAAGGATAGTTTCACCGTTACCTTTAAGGATAAACCCCGCTATGTTATAAAACTAAAGGTGGGAGAGAAGCCCCAAAATGCTGTAGCACGGCTTGTTAAAATATTGTAGTTTTTAAAAAATTTGTAGACATTTATATAAGTTTAGTATATAATTTTATTTAGTTTATTACGGATTACTACGGAGGAACTCAAAATGAAAATAGTTTTAAGACTTACAGCCATCATTTTGGCAATGCTTATGTGCCTTTCCTTTGTTGGCTGTCACAAAAAAGATGAAATTGCCCTCACTATTGAAGGCAACGATTTTACCGCCGCATATTATCTTTGCGCTCTTGTTTTTGCTGATAGTGAGGCAAGAACTAAGGTTGACGCAGAACTCTCAGGCGATGTTGATGCCGCTGCCGAAGGTATTGATTATCACAAACAAACCATTGATAACAAAAACTTTGTTACTTGGGTAGAAGATACCGCAGTAGATAGTCTTAAAAAGATTGCCGCTTGTAAAAATCTTTGCAAGGATAACAAGTTAGAACTTGATAAAGAAACAAAAGAAATGGCAGAGTATTATGCCGAGTATTACTGGAACTCCTACGGTTACTCTACCTTCCTGGAGCCCAACGGCGTTGCCCTTTCTACCTTCAAAATCTATATGACCGATACTTATTATTCAGAAAAGTATTTCGATTTCATTTATGGTGAAGGTGGCGAAAAGGAAGCAAAAAAGGAAACCCTTAAAGATATACTTGTTAAGAAGTATCTTATCGTAGATATGATTGAGGTTGATTTCACCACCCTTAAGGATGACGAAATCAAAGCCAAGACCGACTTTATTACCAAAGCCGCAGAAGATTTAAAGGCAGGCAGAAAGAACTTCGAAACTGTACTTGAAGAATATGTAGGCCCCGATGAAGAGGAAGATAAAAAGGATGAAACCACCGAAGATATTTCGGATAAGGAAGAAACTCCTCAGCCCAAGGATATCAATGCCGAAATTTTAGGTGACGAGGATACAGATTACGCTTCCGATTACTTCAAGGATACCAAGGATATGAAGGTTGGCGAAGTTAAGGTTAAAACCCTCGATGATAATAAAGGCATTGTGCTTTTCGTTAAGGGCGATATCGCAGGAGATGAATATTACTACGACCTTTTAGTTAAGAGCTTGCGTCACATCAATTCCGATGAAGAATATGAAAAGGTTCTTGAAGAGGCCGCAAAAGACTTGACTGTAGAAAAATATAAATCCGCTATCAAGCGTTTAAAGGTTAAAAACATCGAATATCCCGAAGCATAGTATAATTAAAACATAGCCAAAACCGCAGAATCAAACGATTCTGCGGTTTGTTTTTTATATATCAAACTCGGTCATCAAAACTTCTTTCCACTGCTTTTCTCCGTCAATTAACATATATGTATTAACTGAATAAGGGTTAAATTTGGCTTTAAGAGAAGCTGCTATTCCCTTGCCGCTTACGGTAACCTCGGTTTCCTTACCGTCGGTTTCGTAAGCGCGAATAACCGTACCCTTGTTATCCTCGGAGCGCTTAAAGGCGGAAATTATTATATTATCCCCGCTTACATTTAAAATGCTATCGGTATCTTCAAGGGTGCCCTCGTGGTTGTTTTCCGTCACCAAACTAACTGGCTTATTAAGAATGATGGCGTGCTTTACAACCTTATTCCAACCTTCCTCATATATAGGGATAAGTCGGTAGGAAAATTCGTGTTCGCCCTGGTCCATAAATATGCCCTCGGGGTCTTCCTGTCCCGAATGGTCGTTATAATATGGTGAGCGGACAACCGTTAAATCCATCGCGGAATCCTTTGCCGAGAAGCTATACTTATTATTGTTGATAACCGCAAGTCCGCCCTTGTCATTTTTTATTGCCTGCCATTTAAGACCGGGATACTCCTTGCCGTCTGCTTCCCTTTCCATAACGCCAAAGGGAATTTCGTAATACGCCTTACCATCTTCGAACACTGTGTTAAAACGAAGTTTTAACATTTTATGCTTTTCCCGCCAGTCCACAGTGGCTTTTACCTGAAGGTCGCCATCCGCGGTTAAGAAAAAATACTGAGTGAGCTTGGAGCTGCCGTAGAAACTTTCAACCTTTAAAGTAGCCCTTACGGGACCGTTCTCAATGGCAGTTATTTTAGCATCGGTAAACATACCGATTTCTCTATCGAAATGTGTTTTGAAGTGAGCCCAGGTGTCATAGCCCGTTTCATCTATAACTACGGGCTCGGCGGCATAGCCCTTTATAAGCTCAAGCTCCTTTTCCTTATCAAATAAGGAGATTATATATCCCGTATGCTTTTCGAAGGTTATACGGTAGCGTTTATTTTCAAGAATATTTCCTTCGGCTTTTACAGAGCTTTCGAATTGAGGTGTTTCGGGATTTTCGGGATTCGGGTCCTTCCTATATATGCAAGTATAACCCATAGGTGGCACCGTAATCTCTGCCGCCAAGGCCTGATTCCACCCGCCGTCAACAAGGTGCGAATCCATATGCACGGCTTGGAAGGGAATTAAATTACCCCCTCTATCGTGAAGGGTGGATTTGCCGCGACAACGCTGCGAAACTATCGCTTTTACCTCAAAGCTATGAGGATTAAATACTACCCAAGGATAGCCCCTATCGGCATCGCGGCTATCAATTTTCCAAGAGATAGTTTGCAAAGCATTATTTTCTTCTTTCATAGCAACGCTTCTGCTCTCGCCCAAAGATAAAAGCGTATCATCGTGAGCCATTTTTATACTACAACCGCCCAGAGAGTCGTGAAAATGTGAAAACAGAACATTTTCCCAAGCGCTTTCGAATTTCTTAGTATTGGGATATTCCTTATTGCAAAGGGTGGCGGCCATCATTCCATAGCTTTCCGCAGCCGTCAGTTCACACTCGGCTCTGCGGATATTGTCTTTTAATGTTGAGTGAGCCGAATAACAACCTATGGCGTGGTATTGCAAATCATCGTGAATTTCGGGTATGGGCTCTTTTTTATCCTTCGCCGCCTTGAAATAATCCTCAAGGTCGGAAAAAATAAATTCTTTATCGGGGTGACGCTCTCTTGCTTTTAAAATCAGTTCTATATTCTGTTTTGTAGGGCCGCCGCCGTGATTTCCAACTCCGTAAAAGAAGGTGCGGTCACTGTTGGTTTTATCGTGGTTTATCGCCTTTTCTATTTCCTTATCGGTTTGCTCATCATCCCTTATATTTCTGCAATAAGGGTCGGGAATTCGTGAGGTGAGCACCTTTGAGCCATCGGGAGATACCCAATAAAAAAGTTCTTCCGCAAGTTCTTTTTCGTGAGGGCGCGGGTCGCATAAAGATATAATTATCCATTCCCTGTTTTTTAAGAATTTGGGGAATCATAGCGTTATGACCGAAGGAATCTACATTATAACCCGTATGGGCGGTTACGCCGAATTTCTCTTTAAAATATCTTTGAGCATAAAGTCCGTGGCGGGCAAAGCTTTCCCCCGAAGGAGAATTACAGTCGGGCTGAATAAACCAACCGCCAACGATGGTAAAGCGGCCTTCCTTTACCCTTTCCTTTATTTCACGGAACATTTGTTTATCAAATTCTTCTATCCATTTAAAAACCTGTGAAGCGGCGCAAACAAATTTGAATTCGGGATATTCCTTCATTCTGTCAAGGGCGCTTCGTATGGTCGCCTTTGCCTCGGCGCTTCCTTCCTGCCAACGCCATAGCCACATTGGGTCTAAATGCGCGTTGCCTACGCAATAAAATCTATCTTTTTTCATTGCAATCACCTCAAGGTTATTGTATAATAATTTTAAATATAAATCTTCTATTATTTTTACGAATAATTCCAATATTTTAAGGTGGTTATATGCATTCATATCTTCGTGACCGAAAAACAGTGCTACGGGAATTCGCTGACCCCCAAAAAAGCATATCCTTTGTTAAGCGTACGGTAAGCGGAAAAGGCGGTACCCATGTTCACGAATTTTTTGAGCTTGAATTTATTTTAGAGGGCGAAGGCGAACAAAACCTAAACGGCTCGGTTTATAAGCTTCAAAAGGGTAGTTTTTATCTTTTAACCCCCATTGATTTTCATTCTATAAACAGTGAAAAAGGGGTAACCGTTGCCAATATCTCCTTTCAGCAGACCGCCATTTCGGAAGAAAGGCAAATGCAGCTTATAAACCGTCGGCATAATCTTTTTTGTACACTTATGGGTCAAGAACAATCACAGCTTGAAGCAATTATAAATATGTTTCGTGATGAATTCGCAAAGAACACCCCCGAAAGCGCGGAAATTCTTTCCCATCTTCTTGAAATTATACTTACAGTTATTGCGCGGAATTCCGCCACCGATAAACCCCTTAATTCAAACGGCATTGAAAAATCCCTTCAATATATCTTCCGCCATTTCCGTGATGAAATTTCCTTGGAAGCGGTGGCAGAAAGGGGCGGATATTCCCCCACTTATTTCAGCGCCCTTTTCTATAAAGGAACGGGCAAACGGCTATCCGACTTTATAAATGACCTTAGGGTTCACTATGCAAAGCTGCTGCTAAGAAGCACAAATCTTTCGGTTACGGAAATCTGCGAAAAGAGCGGTTTTAAATCGCTTTCCAACTTTTTCAGAGTGTTTAACAAAGAAGGACTCACCCCGAAAGAATACCGAAACAATTCAAAAACGCCATAAATCAAAAAAAATTACGAAAAATATAGCGTATTTTCTTGAAAATTAAGGAAAACTGATATATAATATCCCTAATAAAATTTTTCTCGGAGGCAAAAATATGAATCCTAACAAAAGACCCGAAAATATGGACCGAATCACCACTAAAGCGCTTGCCGATAAGTTTATTGCCGAGCAGGTTGAGGCTGTAAGAAATCAGGTTGGCGATAAAAAAGTTCTATTGGCTCTTTCGGGCGGCGTAGATAGCTCGGTAGTTGCCGCGCTTCTTATCAAAGCCATAGGTAAACAACTGGTTTGCGTTCATGTTAACCACGGACTTATGCGCAAAGGCGAGAGCGAACAGGTAATTGAAGTTTTCGGCAAAGAACTTGATGCAAATCTTATTTATATTGACGCTACCGATAGATTTTTGTCCCTTTTAGAAGGTGTTAGCGACCCCGAGAAAAAGCGTAAAATTATAGGCGGAGAATTCATTAAGGTCTTTGATGAAGAATCCGCAAAGCTTGAAGGCATTTCCTTCTTAGCGCAAGGTACTATTTACCCCGATATTCTTGAGAGCGATGGAGTTAAGGCTCATCACAATGTGGGCGGCCTTCCTGAAGATATGGAAATGGAACTCGTTGAGCCTGTTAAATTGCTTTATAAGGATGAAGTTAGAGTTGTAGGCGAGGCTTTAGGTCTTCCTCACGCTATGGTTTACCGTCAGCCCTTCCCCGGCCCAGGCCTTGGCGTAAGATGTCTTGGCGCTATCACCAGGGACCGTCTTCACGCTCTTCGCGAAGCCGACGCAATTCTCCGTGAAGAATTTGATAAAAGCGGTCTTGCCGAAAAGGTTTGGCAGTATTTTATTGCCATCCCCGATATGACCGCCGTCGGCGTTGTTGACGGAAAGCGTCTTGACGGATGGTGCGCAATTATCCGCGCCGTAAACACTACCGACGCTATGAGCGCCACCATTGAAGAAATCCCCTATCCCGTTTTGCACCATATAACAGCCCGAATCACAAGCGAGGTTAAGGGCATCAGCCGTGTGCTTATGGATATTACTCCAAAACCCGTTGGAACTATAGAATTTGAATAAAGATTATTAAACAAACGCCCTTCCGCTAAATGCGGAAGGGCGTTGTTTTTGCGCCATTATATTTTATACAAATCTTTGGGCATATCCGCACTTTTTGCAAAGCTCTTCGGTAGCTTTTTGACACTTGAAACCCTTTACCATATCGGTGACGCGTTTTGATGAAAGGATACTTTCTATATTATCATCAAAAATATTGCCAAGATTAATTACGCCCTCACTATCAAGACAGCAAGGCACAACCGTGCCGTTTGAGAGGATTCCGAATTGGTCCTTAAGACCATAACAAAAGAATTTATCACCCTTTGTTTCAGCTGACAAATCGGGCCACTCGAATCGGTCGCCGTATTCCAGATAAATTTTATCTTCGATTTTAAAACCTTTCGTGTTTTCAGTCCAATCAGCTGATATGCTTTCTTTTAGAATTTTAATAGCAAGTTGGTTTTTTTCATTATCAAAACCCTTATTCCAAAGTCGAAAAACAATAATAGTACCTTCCTTTGCCGCCTTTTTGGCAAAATCGGCAACTTCTTGGATGTATTTAACATGGGCTTCTTCGCCCCCGTTTTCAAAGCTGTGAAGAGATATATTTATTTTGTGCAAGGGTGAGGATAAAAGCTCTTTCTCTCGCCTTTTCAAAAGTGTGCCGTTGGTGGTGATTATAGATTTATAGCCGCTTTCCTTAGCCATTTCTAAAAACCTTGGAAGCAAGGGATGGGTAAGGGGCTCTCCCATTAAATGATAGTAGATAAACTTTGTTTTCCCTTGCAGTTTCTCAAGAACAACCGAAAATTCTTCTTCACTCATCCTGCGGGAAGTTCTGCTATGTCCGTGACAAAAAGAGCAATTCATATTGCACACATTGGTAATTTCCACATATACCTTCTTATACATAACTTCCCCCTATGATTTCTTTTATTTATGATAACATTTTTCACCCCAATTTTCAATCTTTGGCTTTTTGCAAAAACATATAGACATTAAAGATATATATATGGTATAATGCAGTCGTTGTAATCATTATACAAACAGGTGATAAAACTATGGAAAACAAAATCAATTTTAAAAGGACGCGGTTTGCCTGTTTTTCGGCATATTTTACTATGTCTTCTATATTCAGTTTGCCACCGCTTTTATTTATGACCTTTAAAGAACTATATAATATTTCATATACTCAGCTTGGCAGCTTGGTGCTTATAAATTTTGTCACCCAACTTGGAATTGACCTGATTTTTACTGCCTTTTCAAAGTATTTTAATATACATAAAACGGTTAAAACTATGCCCGTTATAACGACCGTAGGACTTCTTATCTATGCTCTTATTCCCACCTTTTTTCCGCAATTTGCCTATCTTGGTCTTGTTATAGGCACGGTGCTTTTTTCGGTTTCGGCGGGACTTTCAGAGGTGCTTCTCAGCCCCGTTATTGCGGCAATTCCTTCGGACAACCCTTCGCGAGATATGAGTTTTCTTCACTCTCTTTATGCTTTCGGCGTTTTCACGGTGGTAGTGGTTTCCACCCTGTTTTTGAAAATTTTCGGCAGCGAAAACTGGATGTTTTTAACGGTTTTCTGGGCAGTTTTGCCCCTTATACCCGCCTTTTTCTTTGCTGTTTCTCCTATGCCCGATATGTCGAAGAATTCGGTGGCTTCCAATAATTCCCATAAAAAGAAGCTTTTGGGTATAGCCCTTTTAGTCGGTTGTATTTTCTTTGGCAGTTGCGCAGAAAATGTTATGTCTAACTGGGTGTCATCCTTCGCAGAAAACGCGCTGGGAATCGATAAAACCACGGGAGATATTCTAGGTATGGCTATGTTCGCCATACTTTTAGGCATCGGACGAATTTTCTATGCAAAGCGCGGTAAAAACATTTCACGCGTTTTGCTTATAGGTATGACGGGGGCGTTTTTTTGCTATTTAGTTGCCGCCCTTTCGGGCAGATACACCGCCTTTATTGCCTGTGCCCTTACAGGACTTTTTACCTCTATGCTATGGCCGGGCGCTCTCATACTTATGGAAGAAAAAATCCCTTATGCCTCAGTAACCGCCTTCGCTCTTATGGCGGCTGGCGGAGATATGGGAGCCGCTTTGGCGCCACAGCTTATGGGAATAATTATAGATAAGGTTTCCCTTACGAATTGGGCATATACTTTGGGCGAAAAATTAAATCTTACCGCCGAGCAAATAGGACTTAAAACGGGAATGCTTGTAAGCGCTGTTTTCCCCTTAATTGGCGTTTTGGTCCTTATTTCAACCGTTAAATATTTCAAAACAAAGGAATAATATTTTTAAAATTATGCAAATCAAACTCTCGGACAAATTCACCTACGGAAAACTAATAAGATTTACGATTCCATCAATAGCTATGATGATATTCACCTCGATTTATGGCGTAGTAGATGGATTTTTCATATCTAATTTTGCAGGTAAAACACCTTTCGCGGCGGTTAATCTTATATATCCATTTTTAATGATTTTATCCACCGTGGGCTTCGTTTTCGGTACGGGCGGAAGCGCCATAGTAGGCAAATATTTCGGTCAGCAAAAGAGCGAAAAAGCAAATCGCAGTTTTTCTCTTTTTGTTTATGCGGCTCTTATCTTAGGCGTGATTTTCGCCGCTTTGGGAATTATCTTTGCCCGACCTATCGCAATTCTTTTGGGCGCAGAAGGGGAGCTGCTTAAAAACTGCATTATATATGCGAGAATTATTCTTTTAGCCCTTCCCGCTCTCATCCTTCAGTTTTTATTTCAAAGTTTCCTCGTAACCGCCGAAAAGCCCACTTTGGGGCTCATCGTCACTCTTTCATCCGGTTTTACCAATATGATTTTGGATGCGATTTTGGTAATTCTTTTACCCGAGCACCTAAAGCTTGCGGGTGCCGCTATTGCTACCGCAACAAGCCAATTTGTAGGCGGATTTGTTCCCCTTATTTATTTTGCAAGGAAAAATAGCAGTATTCTGCGCCTTGGCAAAACCCGTTTCGACGGCAGACTTCTTTTAAAGGCTTGCGGCAACGGCTCAAGCGAACTGATGAGCAACGTTTCTATGAGTTTGGTTGCTATGCTTTATAACGTTCAGCTTATGAAATATGCGGGAGAAGATGGTATCTCGGCTTACGGGGTTATGATGTATTTCAGTATGATTTTCTCCGCCCTCTTCTTTGGATATTCCATTGGCACCGCTCCCATTTTCAGTTATAATTTCGGGGCGCAAAACCATACCGAGCTTAAAAGTCTATTTAAAAAAAGCTTAATAATCACAGGGGTTTTTGGCATATCTATGGTTGCTATCAGCGAAATGCTTGCGGCTCCTTTATCTCGGTTTTTCGTGGGCTATGATAAGACGCTTTTAGAAATGACGGTTTCGGGCTTCAGACTTTTCGCCTTGTCCTTTATCTTTATGGGATTTGCCATTTTTGCTTCAAGCTTTTTTACCGCTTTAAACGACGGACTCACCTCGGCGATTATTTCCTTTTTGCGCACCGTGATTTTTCAAGTGGCGGCCATCATAATTTTACCTCTTATCTTCGGCATTAAAGGAATTTGGTTTTCCATCGTGGTCGCTGAATTTGCGGCAGTTTTATTCAGCGTAATTTTCCTTATTATAAAAAGGGGAAAATATTATTACTAATTCGGGGAAGTATATATGAAAGTTTTTAAAAATCAAACCTTCCAAAATGAAAGGGAATTTTATGAAAGCGATGGGGTTCATATCATCGGTTGCCGTTTTGAAGGGGAAGCCGACGGAGAAAGCGCCTTCAAAGAGAGCAAAAACATAAGGGTTACTGACTGCTTTTGGGATTTGCGATATCCCTTCTGGCACGATAATAATCTCGCTATCGAAAACACCCATCTTAACGAAAATTGCCGCGCAGCTTTATGGTATTCGGAGAATATCCGCGTTGATTCTTCCCGACTTCACGGCATTAAGGCCCTTCGGGAATGCGCTAATATACATATTAAAAACTGTGACATTATATCCGCCGAATTCGGTTGGAAAAACGATGGTGTTAAAATGATAAACACTACCGCAAAAAGCGAATATTTTATGCTGCTGTCTAAAAATTTGGAATTTGAAAACGTTACTCTCGACGGAAAATATTCTTTTCAGTATATAGAAAACGCCCGTTTTAAAAACTGCAACTTCAACACCAAGGACGCCTTCTGGCACGGCAAAAATATTATAGTTGAGGATAGTGTTATAAACGGTGAGTATCTTGGTTGGTACGCCGAAAATCTAACCTTCATAAATTGCAAAATTTCAGGTACTCAACCCCTTTGCTACTGCAAAAACTTAAAGCTTATTAATTGCGAAATGCTGGATGCCGATTTAAGCTTTGAAAAATCTGAGGTTGAAGCAACAATTACCACGCCCGTTATCAGTATTAAAAACGCCCTTTCGGGTAAAATTTACGTCCCCGAAGTTAAGAAAATTATAAAGGATAAAGAAGAATATACGTGCGAGATTATAATAAATCAAAAAAATTAATCTATCCTTCTATAAACCTTGTTGACACCTCCCTCGTCAGAGGGAGGCGTTTTTATTTATATTAAATTTTTGCTCTCATAGCCAATTATTTCTAAAATCAATTTTGCTCCTAAACAAAACCCGTCTTCAAATCGTTCGTGTTCTATAATAGCATTTAAACTGTATATTCCCTCTATGATTTTTTCATATTTTTGCTTTTGCGCATCGGTAAGTGCTTGGGTAAACTCTTCTATTTGTTCAACAAGTTCCACGTTAAGCTCATGATATTCACTTCCCCTTTTTATAAATTTTTCTGATGGATTTATATTGCCATTATATAGCTCTTCCAACACCGACATATTCTGCCTCCTAAAAATAAATTTCAATGTTTCATATTATAGCAGATAAAAAATACTATGTAACATTTTAGACGAACTTCGTCTATAAATCACAAACCTTTCTATTGTTGCCTCCACTTGTCAGGGGAGGTGGGTTTTGCATAGCAAAAGACGGATGGGTAGTAGCTCTCTCCCTCCGTCAAAACTAAAGTTTTGACACCTCCCTCTGACGAGGGAGGTGTTTTTATTTTTAAAAAATTAATTGAAGATTTTTGTTGACAAAGACATACTATGCGGTGTATAGTATTGTGTGAAGGGAGGCATTTTATGGATATACAACTTAAAAGAGGTCTTTTGGATATTTGTGTTCTCGCAGCCATAGAGCACGAGGATTCATACGGATATAAAATAATTAAAGATATAAAACCCTTTATGGATATTTCAGAATCTACCCTATACCCCATTTTGCGACGGCTCGAAACGGCGGAACTTCTTACGGTGCGCTCCGAAGAATATAATGGGCGCCTTCGCAAGTATTATCATATAACCGAGGCGGGTAGAGATAGAATTACCGCCTTTAAAAAGGAATGGGAAGAAATTCTTTCCGTTTACCGTTTTATAAATGCAGAAAAGGGGGATAAAAATGAATAAGCAAGAATTTTTAGAAACTCTGAAAAGTAAACTTTCGGGCATTCCCGAGGAAGCGATAAATGAATCTTTAGAGTATTATAATGAAATTATAGATGATAAAACCGACGATGGACTCATCGAGGAAGAAGCAGTAGCAGAACTCGGCAGTATAGAAAAAATCGCAGACAATATTCTTTCTGAAATTCCTCTGGGTCTTATCGTAAAAGAAAAGGTGAAAACAAGAAAACCCATAGGGGTATTAGGCATAACTCTTTTGGCTCTTGGCTCACCAATTTGGCTTTCCCTTTTAGTTTCGGCCTTCGCCGTTGTATTTGCCGTTTTTGTTTCTCTTTGGTCAGTTATAGTTTCTATTTGGGCGGCGACAGTTTCGGTTTTAGCCTCAGGTCTTGGAGGCATTGCCGCGGCAATAATTTTCACTGTTAAAGGGGATTATATCCCCGCCCTCGCTATACTTGGAATGGGTGTTTGCGCTCTCGGTATTTCAATATTTATGATTTACGGTTCTAAATATGCCACTTGCGGTATAGCGTGGTTAACAAAGAAAACATTTCTTGCCGTTAAAAAATTATTTATCGGAAAGGAGAAAGCAATATGAAAACCGTTAATAAAATATGGCCGATTGTAGCCGCTCTCCTCACCGTATTAGGAGCTTTGATTTTCACACTGGCATTATCTTTACAAAGATGGGATATTAAGAAATTATCTAACGATAAATTAGTGGAAAACACTCGCGAAATTAATGATAATTTCGAAAATCTTTCAATAAATATTAATACGGCGGATATAAAATTTTTACCCTCTGAAACCCAAAACACGCAGATAATCTGCAAAGAATATGAAAAGGAAATTCATACTATAGAGGTTACGGATAACACCTTGAAAATTTGTGTAAACGACCAAAGGCATTGGACCGATTATATTAATTTCTTCTCCTTTGGAACTCCGAAAATCACTGTGTATCTGCCAAAGGAAGAATATCTGTCCCTTAAAATTGATACGGATACGGGCGATATAGAAATCCCCAAAAATTTCAAGTTCTCAAGCATAAAAATAAAAGGAAGCACCGCCGATGTAAAGAGCGAGGCAATGGTAAAGGGCGATATAAACATTACCCTTTCTACAGGCGATATAACCCTATGTGAAATTATGGCGCAAAACCTTGACCTTAGGGTTTCAACGGGAAAGATAACTCTATCTAGAATTGCAACAGAAAATCTTAATCTTACTGTTACAACGGGAGATAGCAGTCTTAAAGATATTTCTTGCAATAATTTAACATCCAACGGTGATACGGGTGATATGGTTTTAAATAATGTAATAGCATATTCCATATTTAATATTAAAAGAAACACAGGTGATATTAATTTTGACAGCTGCGATGCATCAGAGATTACTGTTGAAACCACCACAGGTGATGTAATCGGTACCTTCGAGACATCTAAAATCTTCCTTTGCGCTACCGACACAGGAAGAATCAATGTTCCCAAAAGCACCGAAGGTGGAAAATGCAAACTCACCACCGATACAGGTGACATAAGTATAACTATTAACTAAGGAGAATTCTTTTGAAAAACACCTCGAATATTATTTCAAAAATTAAAGATTTAAGCATAAAAAACTTTATATTTCTTTTTGTTGCGGGTTGTATAAACGCAGTTGGCGTTAACCTGTTTTTAGCACCCGTTAAACTTTACGACAGCGGTATTTCGGGTACCTCGATTTTACTTTCTCAGATAACCCCCGAATATCTTACCCTTTCGGTTTTTCTTCTGATTTTAAATGTGCCCTTATTCCTCTTCGGGCTAAAAAAACAGGGCGCAGTTTTTACCATATATTCCATTTTTACCGTTACGGTTTACTCCCTTGCCTCTTGGCTTATAACCGATATTTTACCCATTGATGTGAGTATTGCTTCACCCCTTGCGGGAGAGGATTTACTCCTCTGCGCTCTTTTCGGCGGCATCATTTCGGGTGTTGGCAGCGGTCTTACCATCCGTTACGGCGGCGCCATAGACGGTATTGAGGTTATGGCGGTTATATTCTCTAAAAGGTTAAATCTTACCGTTGGCTCATTTGTTATGATATATAATGTTATTTTATATCTTGTTTGCGGAATGATTATGGATAGTTGGATACTTCCCCTTTATTCCATTGTAACCTATGCCGCGGGACTTAAAACCATCGACTTTATCGTTGAGGGTCTTGACCGCTCAAAATCGGTTATGATAGTTACCGATAAGCCCGACGAAATCAGTTCTGCTTTAATGGAAGCCTTCACCTGCGGTACAACAAAAATAGCCGCAAAGGGCGGCTATTCAAACGCGGATAAAACCATTATTTATTTCGTTGTAAACCGTTTCCAGATTTCCCGAATGAGAACTATCATTCACGAAATTGATGAAGGCGCCTTCGTTACCATCAGCGAGGTTGCCGATGTGTTTAAAATCAACGACTAATTCCGCTTTTACCCGTTGTACTGTCAATAAATAACGGTATATCGGGTTGGATAAATGTGGTTATCGCAAAGGTAAGAAAAATTAAACAAATTATGATAAGAGCGATTTTTGGGTTTATCCCTAAGGTCGCTCTGTTTTTTATTAGAAGGGTTTCCACATAATAAACAACTGCGGAGACTATAAAGAAGATAGCTATATTTATAAAATCAACGCTTTTACCAATAATGCCCGTATAGGAATAAAATAAAACGGGAATTAAAATAAGCCCTAAAAGAATACCTAAAAGCTTTGCAGAAAATAAATTAGGGTATCTGCCACCTATAAATTTATTTTCTATAAGGGCAAATATAAGCATAGGAATAAATAGGATTTTCATATGTTCCCATGTCGATTCATTGACGGCAGAAAATGGAGCTAAAATTATACTTTTACCACATATATCGTAAAGAAAATGCAATAATGTGCCGATTGCACTAGTGAAAACAAAGCCGCCGATTTGCCATTTCGCTAAATTTGACATAATACATCACCTAAAAAAGTATATACAAAAATCCCCGATGTTATACATCGGGGATTTTATCATTTATATGCTCTGTTAAAATTCAATTTTAACCGCATTTGTGGTAAAGGGTTTTACCGTAAGGGTTATTTCATTATCCTGAACATAAAGTTTTTCTAATTCTTTTTCAAGGGTATTAACAAGTGTTGCAGCTTTGGGGTTACCGAAGAGTTTAATAATTACCTCTTCATCATTTTCGGAAAGGGAATAGAAGCGAACTACCATATCATTTCCGTTTTCGGCAGTTTTAAGTGCGGAAACTATAACATTTCCTTCTACCTTAAGCCACTGGTGTGTGGCAGGTACCGTACCCTTATGAGCGCAAACACTCACAGCCATCAAAGGTAATGTAAAGCTCTGAGCAGCGGCAAAAATTCCCTTTTTATCATCAGGTAAAATTCCAACGGCAATTTTATGGTCATGCTTACCAAACTCAGGTAGATGGTCGGGATAATCGGTTGAACGGACAAGGGTTACACTCAAAGTATCCTCGTTATATCTATAGGCGTTCTGGCAATTACACATCAAAGCTACACCCTTGCCTTCGCCATCGGGGGCAAAAGCAAAATTACGAGCAGGAACATCGTGGGGAAGCTGCGGTCTATAAATTGTTCCCATGGGAATATCGTAAAGGGCTTTTTCGCTACTAAAAGCTAGCGGCATTTTAAAGCGAAGAGAAGGAATTACGCTCTGATGTCCGCCAATTTCTCTCCAATCGGTATTAACGGTATATTTAAGTACGCTCGAATCCTTAGGAAGCGATACTTTAACGGCTAATCGGCTCGTATTATATTCAAGCACATAATCGATACTGCTATCTATTGCGGTTTCAAAACCTCTATCCGCAATAAATATCTTGGCCTCTTCATTAATGTTTATACGTTTTACGGCGGGGCCTTCACTCCAAGCGTTAGGCATATGAATTCTACCGCTCTCAACATAGTTTTCGAAATATGCGGCCTTGCCCTTAACCATTTCCTTATTTGTTTTCTTATCAAGGAAGGACACAAGGCACATATTTTCATCAAACTGCGCTTTAACCAAATCGTTTTCTAAAACAAGAGGACGGAAATATTCAATTCGCTCGTTTTGGTTTTTGGTTTCGGGAGTTACAAGGGGAAGAGATTTCATTTCACCCTCTGTTATTATAACGGTAGCAACACCAAAAGCGGCAACCTTCACCTTAACCGTAAGGGTTATATAATCGTGACTCCAATAATGTTTGCCTTCCTTGATTATAAAGGTAAGCTTTTCGCCTTCTGGGGTTTCACAAGTAAGACGGCTTTTATCCCCCGTCCAGTCCCAGATGGTGATATCGGTTAACTCATCGCGGTCAAAATTTGTGGGGTTAAACACATGGATAACACGGGTAATACCCTTGCCATATTCAGCGCTGGTATGGAAGTCAAACTGATTAAGAGGACTACCGAAACCTACACCTGCGCCTTCAGAGGTGGTAAGCAAGTTGCCATCACTTATAAAGGCAGAACTATCAATGGTTTCAGCGAGTTTGAGCATACCTTTGGTGAGTTCCGCATCGGCGAAAGCGAGGGACTCCTGATACATTCCCATAGCGTGATGACGGCTATCCCTTACGCAAGAGCCGGGGAGAATATCGTGGAACTGATTAAACATAACCTTTTTCCAAGCGTTTTTATAGCTTTCGCGGTTTTCCTTGTAAGAAGAAAAAGCGTTAGAAATTGCGGAAATTGCCTCGCCTTCGTAAAGACGGTCTTCGCAAGCGCGGTTACCCGCCTTGATTTCCGATTGAGAAGAATAGCAACCCGTAAATATAAAGTTGCGCTCGGTATCCATAACGGGAAGATTTTCTCTATATTCTTCTAATTCCTTAAAGAAGGCGTGATAAGTACTGAAAATAATGGTAGGCGCAATGGGCCAGGTTTGCATATCCATAATGCGTTCGATATCTCTTCTTGAAGGTCCGCCGCCGTGGTTACCAACACCGTAAACACGAAGACCCACCTTAGCGCCGATTTTTTTGCTAACCAAAGGCAAACCCTCATAGAAGGTATCATCAACCATTCCGTTGTACCAGAAGGGCTCTTGGTAACAGAGAATTTCACTTCCCGAAGGAGATTTATAGCGGTAGGCATATTCATTTTCTTTACCGCGGCAATGGTAATAATATTTAACCTCACCCTGATTTAAAATTTCGGGTACAAAGTGAGAGTGACCGAAGGTATCAGGCTCAAAATCAAGAGCCAAATCTTCGGAATCAAGACCAAATTTTTCCTTCATATACTCCTTTGTATATAGGTTGTGTCGGGCTAAGCTCTCCCCTCCCGAAAGGTTTTTATCGGCCTCGGTCCAGGTGGAAGCGGTGATTTCCCATCTGCCCTCTTTCACCCTCTTTTTAATGGCCTCGAAAAGCTCTGGGTCATACTTTTCGCAGATTTCATAGGTTGATGCCTGTGACTGCGAGAAGGTAAACTCTGGATATTCTTCCATAAGGCGAATCATTGTGCGGAAGGTATCAAGGGTTACATTTACGGTCTCCTGATAAGCCCACATCCAGTTCATATCGATATGAGCGTGAGAAACGGTATGCACCTTATATTCTTTAGCCACGCTATGCAAAGGCGATAATGCCTCTTCGGTTTGGGCGGTTATTTCGGCCGATATAAATTTGGTTTCTTTAAGTTTTTCAATTAATTCATCAAGAACACCGTTTAAAAGGTCATCGTATTTTTCGCCCTCGGCCTCGTTTATACGAAGGGCAAAACGAAGTTCCGCTTTAATTCGGCCATTAGCCGCGGGAACATTAAGCACCGATTTGATTTTTTCGTTTAAATTCATTACAGTACCCCCAGTACCATTTTAACTGAATGTATTTTATCATAGATAATAATTTTTGTAAATCTATGCGTTATAGATTTTTCCTATAAGCGCCTTGCACCCCTCGGTTATTTCGTTATACACCTTTTCAAAATTCCCCGAATACCAGGGGTCTTCGATATCTTTTGGATTTTTTGTAAAATCCAAAAGACGACAAACCTTATTCTCATCATCCTCCCCTATAATGCGGAGAAGGCGAGGCATATTATACTGTTCCATAATGATTATATAGTCAAACTCCTCATAATCTTCACGGGTTATCTGCCTTGCTCTGTGGGGTGTCATAGGAATATTATGCTTTTTTAGTGTTGCGGCGGCCTGTGGATAAATGGGGTTGCCGATTTCCTCGCGGGATACCGCTTTTGACTCGATATAAATATCCATACCCTTCGCCATTTCCTTGCATATAAACTCCGCCATGGGCGAACGGCAGATATTCCCGTGGCAAAGAAACATTATTTTGGTCATACAAAACTCCCCTTTTTAAAATCATTATATCACATCAAAACAAAAAAGGCACGGAAAATCCGCGCCTTTTTGCCTCTTATTTTTCGTCTATATTAAGTATATCCATAAGTTGACGCTCAGCGTCCTCGTAGGTTGAAAAGCTTACGGTATAATCGCAAAGACGGGCATTAAGCTGCTCATACTCAATGGCGGTAAGGCGGTTTACCTTATCCTCAACCGATGAATTTTTGCGAAGAATATTGGCCATAAGTGCCTTCTTTTCGCGCTTCATATATACGGTGATGACATTTTTAAAGTGAGTTTTAAGTGACATTGCGCCGCAAATATCCATTGTGGTAAGCACCCGTTTGCCGCGGGAGAGAATTTCCTCAATATCGGTTTTACGGGAGCCGTAGCCGTGACCTGCATACATAGTTGAAGAAACTAGTTCCCCGCTATCGCTCATTTTTCTGAACTCATCTAAAGATACATAGGTGTACCACTTATTTTCCTCCACGGCGGTAGGGTCCTTGGTGGTATAGCTACTGGGTTTTTCAAACTTATCACTTTTAGACAAAAGTCGGGTTGCGATTTTGGATTTACCGCTTCCCGAAGGGCCAACCAAAACCACCACATTGGTGTCCTCGTTAGCGTCATCCTCAATATCCACTGAATAACTTTCGGCTATAACCTCAACAAGCTTTAAAAACTCGCCGTAGTTATTAACCGCAAGCATTCCTGTGGCTTCCTCGTTCCAAGGCCTTCTCATTAAAACGGGGTGACGGGCTCCCGAATTCAAGATGTTATGCACCGCGTCATCAAAGAGGATATCGGTATGAATTTTATCCTTACCGAAGCCCATATAGATATGATTTCGGTTAATTTCGGGGAACTCCTCTAAAATCCGCTGGGCGCGGATTCCCATAAACTCTGGAGGAACGGCGGTACAGATATAAACATCTGCCATCTCGCAAAGGCGCTTTACAAAATCCTTTGCCCCATCATAAACGGGTTGAGTGCGGTAGAACTCTGCGTCCTCAAAATAAGGGTATATTGAGTCCGCTCTGGTGCCCATTTTGCCCCAATGTTGCTTTTCATAAATGGTCATAGGCGGATTAAATTTATATTTTTCGTTGGCAAGACGAATGGCATAAGAGGTGCATTCCATCAATAAGTCATCTACATCGAGAGCTATTGACAGACGGTATTTTTTGCTCATAACTTTTCCTCTCCTTATTAGAAATATGCTTTGTGAATTGCCATCACCTTATCTATATTCTATATTATATGCGACTCGGTTGTCAATATTTTGCTTTTATCTAAAAAGAAGGGCGGAAATTTCCGCCCTTCTTTTAAAACGCTATTCCCATAAAAAGCGCTACTATGCAAAGTATTAAAGCACAGGGTACATACAGATATTTTCCTATATAGTACCACCGGTTGCCCCGATTTTTATCGGCGCCTTTATTTATTTCGCAAATAAGGTCATCCTTCTTCATAACGAAGAACCAGGTAATTGCACCGAGTAGCGCGCCGATGGGGATTATATAGATAGAAACTATATCCATCCAAGGTCCCCATTTGCTGATAGCCTCCATATTTATGCCGACACCAAGACAAACCGCGCCTAAAATCACAAGCGACAATTTTCTCTTGACTTTCGGGAATTTATATTCTATAGATTCGCAAGCCGCCTCAAACATATTTTGCAGTGAACTTACCCCCGCAAATATCATTGCTATATAGAGAATAACCGCAAAAATTATACCAAAAGGTATATCTTGCAAAATTCTCGGTAGAGTTACAAATAAAAGCGCAGGACCTGCGCCGATATCAAGCCCGTAGGCATAACAAGCAGGGATTATAACCAAGGAAGCAAGTAATGCCGCTATGGTATCAAAAACGGCGGTGCGGACAGATAACTTGACTACATCCTCTTTTTCATCGAGATATGCGCCGTAAACTATCATACTGCCTCCCGTTATGGAAAGAGAGAAAAACGCCTGTCCCATTGCCCAAATCCATACCATTGGTTTTGTAAGAGCCGACCAGTCGGGAGTAAACATAAATTTGTAACCCTCAAAAGCGCCCGGCAAAAAGGCAACTCTGATAGCCAAAACTATAAACACGCAGAAAAATATCGGCATCATAATCTTATTGCTTTTTTCGATTCCTTTAGCGCCAACAAGTAAGGTAAGTAGAGTTATCACAACCACTATAATATGAAAAGGTATTACGGAATAATCAACCGAAGAAAAGCTGCTAAACCAAGCGTTTGTATCGGTCTTCATAAGTTCACCAGTAACAGAACTTAGAAACGCTTTTAAAATATAAGCAATGATTATGGCGTAGCCTATTGAAATACAAACAGTTCCGCCGAGAGGAAGCCAACCGATCACTTCTCCTACCTTGCTTAGTTTTCTATTTCTTGATGAAAAGATGTTATTGTATGAACCTACGGCTCCCGTTCCCGACCTTCTGCCAATGGCGTACTCAGCAGAAAGACCAACCGTACTGAAAAGTGCGATAAAAAAGAGATATGCAACTAAAAAAGCGCCGCCGCCGTTTAGTCCCATTTTAGCGGGGAATCCCCAAACATTTGCCATACCTACAGCACTGCCTACGGCCGATAAAACAAATCCCCAACGGGATGAAAATTTCTTGTTTGTTTCCATTAAAAATTCTCCAGCTTAAAGTGTTAAAATGCATATATAACAATAAACGAAAAGCTACATTTTGTCAAACTATTTATTTGCTTTATTTCTTGACAAGGTTTTTAAGGTATGATATACTTATATAGTAAAATTTATCCTATGTGGAGGTATATATTATGGAAAGAATTAAGACTATCGAAACCCGTAATCTTTGCGAAAGCGCTAAAAACGGCGGTTGCGGTGAATGCCAGACCTCTTGCCAATCTGCTTGCAAAACAAGTTGCGGTATTGCAAATCAGCAGTGCGAAAACAAGGATAACGACTAATAAGTTAAGCCAAAATGCCGCAGTTATGCGGCATTTTTCTTTGTTACTTTAATTTTTGGAGAAATATATGTTGCACCAATATAAATTAAACGGTTATAATATCGTTCTTGATACCTGCTCGGGCTCAGTTCACGCTGTTGACGAGGTGGCTTACGATATAATTTCCCTTTACGAAAGCAAAGAAAAAGAGGAAATTATAGATTTTATTTTAAAAAAATATGAGGGTCGCGAGGATGTAAATCGCGAGGAAATACTTCTCTGTCTTGAGGATATAGAAAACTTAAAGGCTGCAGGTAAACTCTTTACCCCAGATACCTTCGAGCCTATGGCTGATACCCTCAAAGACCGCAGTAAAAATATTGTTAAGGCTCTCTGTCTGCATGTAGCTCATACCTGTAACCTTAACTGCGAATACTGCTTTGCAAGTCAAGGTAAATACCACGGTGACCGCGCTTTAATGAGCTTTGAGGTAGGAAAAAGAGCCCTCGATTTCCTTATTGAAAATTCTGGTAACCGCCGAAATCTCGAGGTGGATTTCTTTGGCGGCGAGCCTCTTATGAACTGGGATGTTGTTAAGAAATTGGTTTTATATGCCCGCAGCATAGAAAAAGAAAAGGGCAAGAATTTCCGTTTTACCTTAACCACCAACGGTATGTTAATTGACGATGATGTTATCGAGTTTTCCAACCGCGAAATGCATAATGTGGTTTTAAGTTTAGATGGTAGAAAAGAAATTCATGACAGCGTTCGTGTAGATTATGCGGGGAAAGGTAGCTTTGATACCATCGTTCCAAAGTTCCAGAAATTCGTTAAGGAACGCGGAGATAAAGAGTATTATATGCGGGGAACCTTCACCCATAAAAACCCCGATTTCCTTAAAGATATTGAGGTTATGCTTGACCTCGGTTTTGATAAAATCAGTATGGAGCCCGTTGTTTGCGCACCTACCGATAAATCCGCTCTCACCGAAGAGGATAAGCCTATAATCTATGACCAATATGAGCGTCTTGCCAATCTAATGCTCACTCGCCGCAAGGAAGGAAAGGAATTTACCTTCTACCACTATATGATAGATTTAAAGGGCGGACCTTGTGTTTATAAACGCATTTCGGGCTGCGGAAGCGGTACCGAATATATGGCGGTAACCCCTTGGGGCGACCTCTATCCCTGCCATCAGTTTGTTGGTGACGAAAAGTTTAAACTTGGTAATATTTTTGACGGCGTTACCAACACCGAAAAGGTTTCCGAATTCAAAAGTTGCAATGTTTATTCCCGCCCCGAATGCCGTGACTGTTGGGCAAAACTTTACTGCTCAGGCGGTTGCGCCGCCAATGCCTACCACGCTACTGGCTCTATAAAAGGCATTTACGAATACGGTTGCGACCTCTTTAAAAAGCGTATGGAATGCGCGATTATGTGCGAAGTTGCAAAGGAATTTGAATAGTTTTTATGAATACACCTATTTACGATTTTCTTAAATCCTATGCCAAAAAAAACGGCTCTCGCCTACATATGCCGGGGCACAAGGGGCAAAAAATTTTAGGCGCAGAAAAATATGATATAACCGAAATTTCGGGCGCAGATTCCTTATTTGAGGCAAAGGGTATCATTAAGGAATCAGAAGAAAATGCCACTCGTGTTTTCGGCTCTTTAAAAACCCTTTACTGCGCCGAAGGGTCTACCCAGAGCATAAAAGCGATGCTCTATCTTGCCCTTAAGAATCGGCAAAACAAGGATAGCCGTCCCATTATAGCGGCTACCCGAAACGCCCATAAAGCGTTTATTTACGCTTGTGCCCTTCTTGACATTGATATTTTCTGGCTTTATTCAAGTGCAAAGGAATTTTCTCTTTGCGAATGTGAAACATCCGCCGAGGATATAAAAAAAGCAATTAATGATAGCGGCGCTTTTGCCGTTTATGTAACCAGCCCCGATTATCTTGGAAATATGCTTGATATTAAGGGTATTGCAGATATCGTTCATAAATTTGATATTCCCCTTCTCGTCGATAACGCCCACGGGGCATATCTTAACTTTTTAGAGGATAATATTCACCCGATTAACTTGGGCGCAGATATATGCTGCGATTCAGCGCATAAAACTCTGCCCGTTTTAACGGGCGGCGCATATCTTCATATCGGCAACGAGAAATATGCGGAAGATAGCAAAAATGCCCTATCACTTTTTTGCTCAACAAGTCCTTCCTATTTAATCCTCGCCTCTTTAGACCTTGCAAATTCCTATTTAGATAAGGGATATAAAGAAAAATTATCTAAATTTATAAAGAAACTCGAAGGCCTTAAAGCCCTTCTTAAAAAACGGGGATTTTGTATTGTGGATAGTGACCCTCTTAAACTTACTGTTAAAAATTTCGGCACACCTTTAAGCAAGGAACTTAAAAAACACAAAATCGAGTGGGAGTATGAGTCCTCTGATTTCACCGTTTTGATGTTTACCCCCGAAAATTCACATAAGTGTATAAAGGCGGTGGCAAAAGCCCTGACTACTCCCCCGAAAGAGAAGGAAAACACCCTTTTCGCCCCCCATCCCGAAAGGGTTTATTCGCCCAGAGAAGCCATTTTGAAAGCGAGCGAAACGGTAGATATCGAAAAAGCAGAAGGCAGAATCCTTGCCGATGTCAGCGTATCCTGTCCCCCCGCAGTTCCCGTTCTTATAAGCGGTGAAAAGGTAGATAAAAAGGCAATAGAAATCTTCAAATTCTACGGAATAGAAAAAATAAATGTTATAAAATAACAAAACCAAACCCCGAGGTTAAACCTCGGGGTTATCTTTATTTATCGGAAATTTCTATAATAATCTTCTTTTTCTTTTCCGCTTTTTCTTTAAATTGCGCTGCGCCACCTACCACCGTTTTTACATAGGTTATAACATAATCCGCCCTATCAAGCATCCAGTCGTTTCTTTTAAGAATAGCGTATTTAAGAGGTGTGTTTTCTATTCCTTCGGGATAAATTGTGTTGGAAAAATCATAATATTCTCCTTCGCTTCCTCTTGGCAAATATGCTAAAACTACAGAATATTTAATATGAGGATAAATTTCGGATAATTCTTTTAAAATAGTTTCGGCATAAAAATCAAAATGCCCGTGATTACCCACATAAAAGGTGTCAACCTCATTTTCTTCTATCAGTTTGATAATTGTATTTTTAAAAACGGGAATTATTTCTTTTGGCGCATTACCGTGACCAAAAAATGTGCAAACCATAAATTACCTCCAAAACGTTACGAATTGTAACATTTTTATTGTAACAAATTGTTACAATAAATTCAAGGTGAATTTATGATTGGATTAAAATTGATAAGAAAAGAAAGAAAACTTAATCAGCTTAAAGTGGCTATGGATTTAAATATTTCTCGTGAAGCACTTTCCCATTACGAAAATGGGAAAAGAGAGCCATCTTTGGAAATGATTCAAAAAATGTCGGAATATTTTGGCGTTTCTATTGATTATTTAATCACGGGGTCTGAATATTCAAAAAACAATAAATAGATATATGTAGGGGAGGCGTTGCGCCTCCCGTTTTATTTTGCATAAATCGACGGGAGGGGCGACCCCTCCCCTACGATGTGATAATATAGATCTCTTAAAATGAATATGGATTTTAAACAATACACCCCCGAGGTTAAACCTAGGGGGTTATTGTTATTTTTTGGCCTTTAATATTTTCCATAAAAAATATTTTGTTTTTCTGTAAATAAATATAAAGGGAAATCTTAGTTTGTTAAGTAATCCAAACCATTTGAATTTGGCGCTTTCCCTTGGCATATATTTTCCGTTTCTGTAAACGGCGGTGAGGATTCCTATAATATCCTCTTTTTTTATATCCCTTTCGTAAAAGAGATTGTTATCACCGCGGATAACCAATTCCTTATCCTTGATTTTAACTATTCGGTGAAGAACGCATTTGTTTTCGCCTCTTAAATAAAGAACGATATCGCCATTCTTAAACGGTGCTATTGGGCGGCTTATTACCGCAATATCTCTATGTTCTTTTAATAGCGGCTCCATACTGCGACCACTCGTCAAAACCTCAACCTCTTGGTTTTGTCTTAGCGCTTCCGCCGCATTCTGCAGATTTACTTTTTCCATTAGATTACACCGTTAGAGGAGAGATATTCTAAAAATTCCTCTGTGCTTTTCTGCGCAGTTTCTTCGGTTACATCATATTCTTGGCATATAGCCTTAACAATTTCTTCTTTGGTGGTTTCCTTTTTTAAAAGTTCGAAAATAAAGGCGCCCGTATCGTTAAGTTTTATAAAACCGCCGAACTCGCTAAGCCCTTTGCCAACCGCAACAGCTACGGTTTTTCCCGCTACGCAATTAGTTACAAAATCATATTTTAGTTTCATTTTTTACCTCTCAAAAACTGTTTTATAAGGAATTTGTGCAGCATCTTCATCCATATTGCAGGTTATTTTCCAAAACTCGCAAGTTTCTATAAGTTTATTTATAAGCATTAGAGTATTGGCGGCAGCTATAGGTGAAACGGGCATATAAATCTGCATAAAAAGAAGGTCGGCAGCGGTGTCTTTATCCATCTTTTCCGCCTTGTTTTCGACACCTCTTTCGATAAAACAGATATGCTTTAGTTTTGTTTTACCTGTGTTTCCAAATCCCTCTTTACCACGCCATGGAGTGCCGTAAGCAATCGGATACGACTCACCCTCGAAGAAACGGACAAAAGGTTTATCTCCGTTTATTACTGTAAGTCTATCACCTAAATAGTTTTTCCAACGATTAAGATGAGTGGTTTTTCCAGTGCCGCTACGGGCGGCAAACGCCACACCTACGCCATCTACATCCATAACTGCGCTATGAAGTAAAAATCCGTTATAAAGAGGTAGTATTTCGGCAATTTTACGGTTTGCAGCAGACGATTCTATACCCCAAGCCTTTGCTCCTTCTTCTGCATTTTCCGTTTCTTCTTTTATATCTTCATCAGATATATTTATTTCGATATCAGCCTTTGTTTCATCACACAAAAAGTTGCGGCAGATTTTTTTAATATATTCCGTATTTCCGCTGAAATCTATATATAAATCCGCGATTTTATACATTTTCTGCCGCCCCTTTCATTATACTCATTCTATATAATAACCTATTATCTATAATAAGTCAAAGCATTTTAAAAAAAGACGCCATCTTGCGATGGCGTCGTACTTTTTTTACATCGAAATATCTTCTACGATAAGTTCGCGGACAGCATTTTCGTCCTCTACCTTATCTCTTACGGCGAAGAATTTTTCGGCTACTTGGGGGAAGAGAGCGTAACTGAGTACATCCTCACCTGTTTTACCGATGTTCTTTTCCTTCATTTCTACTGCGTACTTTTTGAGTTCGGGCTCAATAAGGTCAGCGGGACGGCAGGTGATAACCTCATCATCGCCGATGGCCTTTTTACGAACATCCTCATTTACGGGGGCGGGTAATGCGCCGTACTCACCGCGAAGGAGGGCTTTGGATTCTTTGGGTACCATCTTATAGCGTTCACCCGAAAGTACATTCATAACGGCCTGAGTACCAACTATTTGGCTGGTGGGGGTTACAAGGGGTGGGTAACCAAAATCTTCACGAACCTTCGGAACTTCGGCCAATACATCATAATACTTATCCTCAGCGCCTGCCTGCTTAAGCTGAGAAATGAGGTTAGAAAGCATACCGCCGGGTACCTGATAAATAAGGGTTTTGGTATCAACATTAAGTACCTTGGGGTCAAGTGTGCCTTCGGCCTTCATCTTATCGGCAACGGTACGGAAATGAGCGGCGGCCTCGCTTAAATCGGTAAGGTCAAGACCTGTATCATATTCTGTACCCTTAAGGGTTGCAACCAAAGATTCGGTAGAGGGGTTAGCAGTACCGTTAGCAAAGGGAGAGAGGGCGCAATCAACAATATCAACGCCTGCCTGAGTTGCCATAAGGTAGGTCATATCACCTGTACCTGTGGTGTTATGAGTGTGAAGATGAATGGGAACTTTAACGCTCTCTTTAAGTTTTTTAACAAGAGAATATGCATCAAAGGGCAAAAGAAGGTTTGCCATATCCTTAATACAGATAACATCAGCGCCCATATTTTCGAGAGTTTTTGCAAGGTTTACAAAGTACTCCTCATTGTGAACGGGACTCTCTGTATAGCTGATGGCTGTTTCGCAGATGCCGCCATATTCTTTACAACTCTTAACTGCCTGCTCTAAGTTTCGAGGGTCGTTAAGGGCATCGAATATACGAACTACATCAATACCGTTTTCGATAGATTTTTTAACAAACATATCCACAACATCATCGGAATAATGTTTATATCCAAGAAGATTCTGGCCGCGAAGAAGCATCTGAAGTTTGGTATTGGGCATATGCTTTTTGAGGGTGCGAAGACGCTCCCAAGGGTCTTCATTAAGAAAGCGCATACAAGCATCAAATGTAGCGCCGCCCCAACATTCCAAAGACCAATAGCCAATCTTATCCAACTTCTCGAGGGCAGGAATCATATCTTCAAGACGCATTCTCGTTGCCGCCTGTGACTGATGGGCATCACGAAGAATGGTATCTGTTATAAGCAAAGGTTTTTTATCCATAACTTTTCCTTTCTGTGTTCATTAAAACACATTAAGTGTGTATAAAATCCCTCCACCGCAAGCGGTCCCCCTCCCTTTAGGCAAGGGAGGCGAGGGATGCAATAATTTACCATTTAGTTTGAAAGAAATATGGTGTAGGGACGGGTGTCCCCGACCGTCCGTATTAACCAAATAAGGAAATCAATACGCCTGCGGCAATAGCCGAGCCGATAACTCCCGCTACATTGGGACCCATAGCGTGCATAAGAAGGAAGTTAGAGGGATTAGCCTTCTGACCAACCGACTGTGATACACGGGCTGCCATAGGAACGGCAGAAACACCTGCGGAACCGATAAGAGGGTTAATCTTGTTCTTGGTAAAGATATTCATAAACTTGGCAAGAAGAACACCGCCTGCAGTACCGATACCAAATGCAACGATACCCATAGCCATAATCTTAAGTGTATCGGGATTAAGGAATGAGGATGCAGTTGCAGTTGCACCTACCGAGATACCAAGGAATATGGTAACGATATTCATAAGCTCGTTTTGAGCGGTCTTGCAAAGACGCTCTGCAACGCCTGATTCTTTCCAGAGGTTACCAAGCATAAGGCAACCAACAAGAGCTGTTGCAGAAGGAACGAGAAGGGCCACGAAAATAGTAACAACAATGGGGAAGATAATCTTCTCGGTCTTGGAAACCTGACGGAGAGGTTTCATAACGATTTCTCTTTCCTTTTTAGTTGTAAGCATCTTCATAATGGGGGGCTGAATAACGGGCACCAAAGCCATATATGAATATGCTGCAACAGCAATAGGTCCTAAGAGATTCGGGAAGAGCTTAGAGGTGGTATAAATAGCGGTGGGGCCATCTGCTCCGCCGATGATACCGATGGATGCGGCGGCTTCCTGAGGGAATCCAAGATAGAAGCATCCGATAAAAGTAACAAATATACCAACCTGAGCGGCGGCTCCCAAAAGTAAACTCTTGGGGTTGGAAATAAGGGGACCGAAATCGGTCATAGCGCCTATACCTATAAATATAAGGCAGGGGTAAAGACAGGTCTTAACGCCTATGTAAAGAATATCAAGGAGTCCGCCCTCGGCTAAAATTACACCGTAATCGTGGTAGGCTTCAGAGCCTTCAGTCATAAATGCGGTCCATAATTCGCTGTGATACATTTCTGCGCCGGGGAGGTTGGTGAGAAGCATACCAAAAGCAATACCAATAAGCAAAAGGGGCTCAAACTGCTTTTTGATAGCAAGCCATAGAAGAAAAAGGGATACGCAAATCATTGCGAGTTGACCCCAGTTTTCGCTGAAATTTCCGAAAAGCATATAAAAGCCAGTGCTTTTCAGAAAGTCAATAACTCTATCTAAAATTTCCATCTGCGGTTACCTCTTATGCGATTACACAAAGAACTGTGCCGCTCTCAACGGTAGAACCCTTTTGAACATTAACTGCGGTAACAGTGCCATCACAGGGAGCCATAATTTCATTTTCCATCTTCATTGCTTCAAGAATAAGAAGAACGTCGCCCTTCTTAACTGCGGCGCCTGCGGCAACCTTAACGTCAAGAATATTTCCGGGCATGGGGCTTGTTACGGTTTCACCCTCGCCTGCGGGCGCGGCTACGGGAGCAGGTGCAGCTGCAGGAGCGGCTGCGGGAGCAGGAGCGGCTGCGGGAGCAGCTTTAACCTCTGCGGCATCAATAGCTTCAACTGTGATTTCATAAGCGGTACCGTTTACGGTTACTTTATACTGTTTCATAATATATACCTCGTTTTCAATATTTTATATTTGTGTTTTTATACTTTCTTGAATGAAACAACGCGAAGGGCGTTTACATCCTTACCCATTTCCTCGGCTATTACTGCGGTTACAGCCGCAATAATTTCCTGACGGTTTTCAATAACCTGCGGCTTTGCAGGGGCTTCCGCCTTTACCTCGGGGGCTTTTACCTTCCTATTCACAAAGAATAGACTCATTATCTTGCAGATTATGATAATGCAGATAAGTCCCACAAATACGGTACCGATACCCATTACAACTACCAACCAGTTAGGAATGGTTTCGGGCTGAAGCTGGATTTTCGGCAACATTTCTAAAATTTTATCCACTTTCTTTGCACCTCCCAATGCAAAATTTTTAGACCTGAATTCTCTTTCCTCAGATAGAGAATAAATTATATTTTTACTCCGAAATTCACCCGTTTCAGAGGCAAATCTCAAAAGGATACCAAATTAGGTCATTTTACAGTATATCACAGAATTTTGCAAATCTCAACCATTATTTACCGAATTTTGTGAAATTTTTAACCTTATCCCCCTTGCCCTAATATTATGGTAATAGGCATAGTTTAATCTGTGTCTATTAAGGAGTAATGAAAATGGATATTATGACCAATTTAACCCCCGAAAAAAACGAGGTGCTGACTATGGCATTTGTAAACCTTCAGCCCTTTGCCGATGTTTACACGCCGGAGTCTGCCCTTATGGCAGGAACTTTGTTCCCCGATATAGATAAGCCTTTCCGTATGGGAGGTAAATCCAGATGAACAAAAAACAATTAAGAAGAAAAATTTGGGAACTGGATTTTGCCATACACGAAATGGTACTTTTCCTTGACACCCACAAAAACAATACCATGGCTTTAAACCGTCTCAAAATGTATAAACGGGAAAGAGAAATGCTGGTGCGCGAATATGTTTCCCGCTTTGGCAGTATGAACGAAACCGCCAACACCTCCGAGTGCAATAACTCTTGGTGTTGGCTCGACGGCCCTTGGCCCTGGGAAAACAAATTTGCGGAGGAATAGTATATGTGGCAATATGAAAAGAAATTACAGTACCCCATCAACATCAAAAACCCCAATCCTAAATACGCTCAAATCATAATCAGTCAGTATGGCGGCCCTGATGGCGAGTTGGGCGCTTCCATGCGTTATCTCACCCAGAGATACAGTATGCCTTACGACGATGTAAAAGGTCTTTTAACCGATATCGGTATTGAAGAATAATTTTGTGCATTTAAATAAATATGTATATTCCGTTTACTTTAAGGTTCAAATATGGTATAATTTGTCTAATAAAATCGATTAAGCGAGGATGTGCAAAATGGATATTTTTAGGAATATATTTATTTTATTTGTAGTGTTGTTTATGGGGTTCATTTATTATAGGTTTTCAGCATCTAAAAGTAAAGAAGCAAAACGACTTGCTTTTTTTATGAAAATCACTTTATTAATTTTATCGCTTATATTAGCATTCTTTGAAAAAGAATTTATTATTATAGGAGATTTGGCATTTGGTGGAAGAACACCTGTTATGGTTCTTATTGTTATTGAAATAGTTGATGCATTTATTGATAGAAAAAAGATATGAGAGAAAACAAAATCTCTCATATCTTTTTTGTTTGTGTTTTCCCCTCTAGAGCGAGGCGGTGCCTCGCTCTATTCACCCCTTTCTGTTCTTGACTTGCCAAGAACCAAGCAATCAAAACCTTGTGGGTTTTGATAAGTTGAGGTCTTTATGTGATTTGCTTTATTTTAAGGGTTGATGCACTCACTCTGTGTATAAATCTCTACACCAGAGCAGGTGCGATGTGGAGGGAGCAAATGGGTATAAGTCCCCTGACAACAGTCAGGAAAACTTACACCTTTTTTACACCGTCACAGTATGCATCAGTTACGGTCGCATTAACTATCATTAAGTGAATACATTTCAGTATTCCAACAGATTTCCTTATTTAAAGGAACGAACTCACCTCAACCTTGTTCTACTGTTGCACCCTCGATTGTCAGGACTCCACCCACAAGGTTCGCTTTTTTTACTTGGTGCTATCGCCTACAACTTATCCAATCTCGACAATTTCTGTGTGATAGTGGGCACATACTCTCGCCGGTGCATTTTATTCCTTAACGTTGCACGCCGTCGAATTTTTTAGGGTGCTTATCGGGGTTATGCACCACCAAACCTTATAGGGTTTGGGTTTTCCTCTATTGAATTGTATCTTAAATATGAGTGATACAATTCAAAAACGAGGAAAACTTTGCCTCGCAGAGCACGGGGTTTGATTTCAAACCCATAACGTGCTACAAGTTCCCGAAAAACTTTTTTATTTATCATACTGAAAATAGATGCAAATAGTATCTGATTTTAGTGTGTGTAAATGAATAAAACCCATATAGGTTAAAAAAGTTATGAGGGAGGTTGTCACGTATGGCACATTATGAGAAATTCAGCAAACAAGGTTTAGGACATATATTTTTGCATTTTCGCAGAGGTTACACGATAGATAAGAACGGACAAAAAATATATGTGAATTTCGGCAATAAGGAAATAGACACAAGCAAATCGCACCTAAACTACAACTTGAATACGAACGAGAACGGAGTGCCTTATAATCAACAAAAGCAGTTCGAGAGAATCATGCAAGGCAAGACCTTACCAGAGGGTTATACACTTACTGTGAATAACCGCAAGGACTTGAAAGTGTTGTGCAGTTGGGTGGTGTCTTTACCTGATGATGTGCAACCAGATGATGAGGATAAATTCTTTAAGGCGGTATATAACCATTTAAAAGAAAAATATCCGCATTGTGTTTCAGCATTTGTCCATAAGGATGAAAGTGTCAATGGTAAAAATCACATCCATTACGGGTTCGTGCCAATTTTTTATGATGCTAAAAAAGATATGCACAAAATATCTGCAAACGAACTTGTAAATCGCAACGAGTTAAAGACCTTTCACAATGAATTAAGCAAGGCGGTGGAATCCGCCCTCGGTTATCCAGTTTCAATTATGACTGGTGAAAGCGAACTACGGAGAGAGCAAGGTTTAAGGGGTAGTGTTGATATTTTGAAATATAAGGCACAAAAAATGCTTGAGGAATATACAACCTTAAAAGAAAAGTTCAAAGGCAGTGGTTTGAAACTCTCTGCAGATATGGCAAAGTTCATTGTTGAGAGTGGTCAAAAGGAACGATTTGCAGAGTATCAAAGGTTAAAAGATGAAATCAATAAAAATCTGGAAAGGTAGGTTTTAAGTATGGAAATATTAGATATAAAAGAATTTGAGGACTTGTTATCATTACAAGCAGAAAGGTCAAGACAGTTTGAAGAAACTGCACCGACACCTCCACCCAAACAAACAATACAGAAATATCTAGAACAAAAAAGCAAAGAGGAACTCAAACAAGCAACAGAAAAACATTATAAAAAAGAGGATTTACCAGAGGACTATTTTTTTAGTGCTTTGGGGGAAATGGTTTTAATGTAAAAAAGATATGAGGAGATTTGTTTTTCCTCATATTTTTTATATGATTGAAAATTAAACGAATATTTGATATAATATAATTGATAAACAAAAACTTGATAAGGAGATTACAAATGCTGACACACAAAGGCACTCAAATTTTACATACTGAAAGATTAGTTTTACGCAGATTTACGGTTGATGATGCTAATGATATGTTTTTTAACTGGGCAAACGATGAAAAAGTAACTCGTTTTTTGACTTGGCAACCACACGAATCAGTAGATGCAACAAGGCAATTATTAGAGAGTTGGGTTGGAGCATATGACAATATAAAAACATATAATTGGGTTATTCAATTTGACGAAAAAGCGATTGGTTCAATAAGTGTTGTTCGAATCAGTGATAAGTGCGAATATGCTGAACTTGGTTATTGTTTGGGTTATTCTTATTGGAATCAAGGATTTATGTCAGAGGCAGCAAAAGCAGTTATTGATTATCTGTTTTCTGAAATAGGTGTTAATCGTGTAGGTATATCTCATGCTGTTGAAAATCCTGGTTCGGGTAAGGTCGCTCAAAAATGTGGTATGACTTACGAGGGAACTAAACGAGAATATTTTAAAACCTCAACAGGTAAATTTGTTGACATAGTTGATTATGGAATTATAAAAAGCGAGTGGGAAATCAATAAATAACAAATGTTTATCAAACACAAAAAGGTATGCAGAGATTTTTCTGCATACCTTTTTGTTTGTTATTCCGCTTCTGTGATTTCGTTTTTAGGTGCTTTTTCAAGCAGTTCATTAAACTGTTCTTTTGACAGTATAGTGAATAATGCGGTGTAATCTTTACCTCTGCCAGTTGTTTTGTATTGCATATAAATAGGCATAGGCATAAATGACAAACGAAACTCCAAAAGGTTAAGAGGATATACGAAAATTTGCTTTGTTACTCTCTCATAAAATGCATCGTTCAGTTCTGCATCGGAAAGTGATAAAATACTCTCTAGCTGGTTGATATATTCTTCATAGATGAGTATTTCATCATTTGCAGAACTGCCCTTTGCTTGTAGTTCTCGCAATTTTTCCTTTAACTGCTCGTAATGTGCATTTAATGGTTCAATTTTTCTTATATAAGATATTTCCGGAACTGTTCCCTTTGAATAACCATCTGTAACCTTGTCCATTTCCAGGAGTGTCTGCTCAATTTCCTTTTCAAGTGATACAATTTTCTTTGTGTTGTCTTTGGGTTTAGATAGTTTTTCAATTTCTTTTCGCATTTCTGCAAGGATTGATTCTTTATGCGGTTTTATGTATTCGGTAATAATATCATGAACGGCAGTTTTAAGTACTCTGTCATTCACTCGTTTGGAATTACAACCAACAAGGTCTATTTTTCCTGACTCACGTATTTCCTGCTTGTATTTACCTCTTTGGTGGTTTTCAAAGCATACCCAAGCACGATAAGGTATGTTCTTTTGTTTTTTCACATAACTAACATACCTATTACCACATAAACCACAAAACACCTTGCCACTTGTCCAATATCGGTTGGAGTGTTTTGCTTTAGTTTGTTCCGTGGGTGCTTTCTCGCCTAAAATCTTTTGAACCTTGTCCCAGAGTTCTCGGGATATGATTGCACTTTCTGGGTGGTGGTCTTTGATTGTGAAAACTCTTGAACCACCTTTGTTATATTTCTTTTTGTGTTTTAATGGGTTGGGGGTGTAGGTCTTACCTTGAACCAAATCGCCCACATATTTCTCATTTCGCAAAATACGGAGAATAACTGTATTGCTCCACCCGTTTTTATATCGTTTGGTTTCAATATCTTGTTGTTCCAATTTTCGTGCAATTCGGTGTGTGCCTTCGCCACTTGCAAACCATTCAAAAATGTTCTTGATGACCTCTGCTTCATCTGGTATAATTTGAAAGTGTTGGAAACCATAATCATCCTTAACAATGTTATATCCATACATTTCCTTGCGACCAAAAACAACACCCATTTGCATCCGTTGTTGGTGTCCCCACTTAACACGGTTTGAGGTTCTAATGCTTTCTTGCTCGGCAATATTCGCCATATGGGTCAGTTTGCCTCTATCTTCAATTTTTTCTGTGTTAATATCATCAGATAGAAACCAGACATAAACACCTATATCTCGCAATTCTTCAACAATCTGCATTATATCACGGACATTACGTGAAAATCTGGAAACCTCTTTTGTTAGAATCAAGTCAATATTCCCTCGTTTTGCCTCGAATATCATTCGGTTAAATTCATCTCTTTTTTCAAGCGATGTTCCACTCAAACCCTCATCGGCATAAATGCCAACATTAGTCCAATTAGAGTGAGTTTGGAAATATCTTTCAAAGAATTGCTTTTGTGCTTCAAGTGAGTTTCTTTGGTCTCGGTCATCAGTAGATACACGGCAGTATGCACAAACTCTGTGAGGTTTATTATCATCAGTTTTGAGTGTCGTTTCGGTTGGTTCTGTTATTTCCACATTGTAATACATTGTGAACATCCTCTCTCTTGATACCTACAATATCTCTTATGTAATCCTTTAATTCAACAATGAATTGTTGCTCTGCTTGTGGTGTTTTAAACAAAGCATCTGGATTAGTTATCAAAGATAAATTCCCCTTGTTATGTAATAATTCATAACAATTATATGAATAACAGATATAGTATAATAACTTATCATCATTATTCAGTAGGGTGTGGGCATTCTCGATTTGTTCCCTTGTCATATTGTTTCGGTAGTAGTCGCATAAATAGTTTTTACTCATAACTTTTTTACCTCCTGTTATCTCTATTATAACATAAACAATTTTATTCTTCAATAGGAACGGAAGAACTTGCGCATTTAGAGATGGTCTGCGCCATGGTGCACCAGCTAACCCGAAACCTCACCCCTGAGGAAATTAAGAAGAGCGGCTTCGACAAATATTTTGTAGACCACACAGCAGCAGTTTATCCCGTTGCGGCGGCAGGTATCCCTTGGAGAGCGGAATATATCCAAGCAAAAGGCGATATAATTGCCGACCTTCACGAAGATTTAGCGGCAGAGCAAAAAGCAAGAGTCACCTACGATAACCTGCTTCGCCTCATAGATGACCCTGATATTTTAGACCCCTTAAAATTCTTGCGGCAAAGAGAAATCGTTCACTATCAACGCTTCGGTGAAGCGCTTCGCCGCACTACCGATAGGCTTGACAGCAAAAACTTCTACGCCTGCAACCCCTCGTTTGACAAAAACTGCGGGAAATAATAAGCGGGCAAGGTAACCCCGCCCTACACGAAATAATCACAGCAAAAAGCAGATGGTTTTCCATCTGCTTTTTATATTGCAAAAAATCTCGTTTTATGATACAATTTGCTTTGTATGAATTTTATTGGAGGCAACTATGTTTAAACGGCTTATAGGGGATAAGCAATTCTATAAAAAAGTATTTGCTTTGGCTATCCCCATTATGATACAAAACGGAATTACCAATTTTGTAAATATGCTTGATAATATAATGGTTGGGCGTTTAAGTTCAGTTGAAATGGCGGGTGTTACCATTGCCAACCAACTGATTTTTGTCTTTAATCTTTGTATTTTCGGCGCCCTTGCCGGCGCAGGTATTTTCGGCACCCAATTCTTCGGCAAAAAAGACAGCGAGGGTGTTCGCTTCACCTTCCGTTTTAAGATAATTTTAGCCCTATAATCCAGAAATCATCGGTTCCCTGCCAGATTTCCTGTTCCTTTTCTGCTTCAAATTCCGCTTTACCTGTCTGCAGATTGATAATCCTGTGCGGACCTTTTTCCGGCTGCTCGATGACATAGCCAGCCTTCTGCGGCCACACCAGCTTGTCTCGGCTTTCGTAGATGGTCTTTCCGGTTTCAGTATCAATG
>JAZRNX010000076.1:0-2395 GCA_045648365.1 Acutalibacteraceae bacterium | reverse complement strand
GCCATCTTCATCCAGCTGACTGCCCACTCCCAGGAAATTCGGAGAAGGCTTGCGGTGGTAGATGATATCCGTTCCACGCAGCCGATCAGCCATGAAGGCCTCATCGCACCAGGGGGAGATGGATACTTTCTTCAGATTCGGGAGGCCTTGATAAAGAGGTTTGGAATGTGGCAAGAAGGGTACCAACAAAATATCTTGTAAAAGGTATGAAAACCAAGGCAATTTTCCGTGATATTGCTGATGATAAAATGCCACCCGAGTGGTCAGGAAGAAGAAAATTGGGCTTCCCCGTTCCATTCTCAAAATGGATAAGAGAAGAGCAGTATTACAATCTGCTTAAAACCGAATTTTCAAAGGACTGCGTACAGGAATTCTTTGATAAAGATTTTATAAACAAACTTCTTGACGACCACTATGAAGGCAAGGCCAATCATGGCCGTAAACTCTACAATATCTATACCTTCCTAATTTGGTATAATGTTTATTTCGGAGAGAATATAAATGGGTAAACTTAAAAAATCCTCTTTTTTAGAGGGCGCATTTATTGCCACCGCCTGTATCTTCATAAGTAAAATACTGGGAATTTTATATGTTATTCCCTTCAATAAGATAATCGGCGATGAGGGCGGCGCTTTATACGGATATGCTTACAATATTTATAATATATTTTTAAATATATCCAGTGTTGGTATCCCCTTTGCTATCTGCAAACTTGCAAGTGAATATCAAGCTCTCGGAGAAACCGATAAAAAGGCACGAATGTACCGATTGGGTACGGTTATTATCACCGTATTTTCGGTAGTTTCATTTTTGGTGTGTTTTATTTTTGCAGGTCCTATTGCCACCCTTATAGTTGGTGATATTGAGGGCGGAAACAGTATAAGCGATGTTATTTTTGTTATCAGAAGCATTTCCTTTACCCTCTTGATAGTTCCTATGCTAAGCATTAAGCGGGGTTATTTGCAAGGCCATAAATATATAAGCCAACCCTCAATCAGTCAGGTTATAGAGCAGCTTGTAAGAATTGTGATAATACTCCTTGGCAGTGCTTTAATCGTATACCTTCTTAAGGCCCCCATTAAATATGCCGTGGGAATTTCTGTTCTTGCGGCAGGTATCGGCGGTCTTGCTTCATTTATTTATCTTTCGGTTTGTGTAAATAAAAATCGCGCAGAGCTAGGTATTAACGGTAAGGCACTAGATAAGTCAAAAGACAAAGAAATTTTAAAGGCGATTATTGTTTGCGCCGTTCCCTATATAATCATAAATATTGCAAATACACTATATACTACTACCGATATGATTCTGGTTTTAAAAACCTTGCCTAAACTCGAGTTTACGGGTAAAGAAACCGAATTTGTGAGTAGCGTGTTCACCACTTGGGGAACAAAATTCAATGCCATTATAACCGCCGTTTCAACGGGACTTATAGTTAGTTTAATTCCTCATATCGTTTCTGATTTTACAAAAGGCGAACACGAAAGAGTTAACACCAATTTCAACAAATGCCTTAAAATGATAATTCTCATCATTGCGCCTTTATCTCTTTTTATATCCCTTATGGCGGATAGTTTTTGGACCGTTTTCTACGGCAAAAATCCTATGGGAGCATCCATTATAAAATTCTCTATTTTGGTTACGGTATTTGACTGTCTTTATATGGTGCTAAACTCCGCTATGCAGAGTTTAAACTGCAAACAGATAATATATAAGAGCGTACTTTTAGGACTGCTGACAAATCTTATTTTAGATATACCTCTTATGTATCTCTTCTCATATTTAGGCCTTAAAGCGTACCACGGCGCCATTACCGCCACACTTCTCGGCTTTATTGTTTCCAACGCTTTAAGTTTATCCTATCTTAAAAAGCATATGAATATTAACTTTACCGAAACTCTAAAAGTACTTCCCCGATTTATTATTTCGGTAGCCGCACTTATAGGACTCGGTATAGCCTTTAATATTATACTCCCTACCGACAGCTCTTCCCGACTTATGCAAATAGTTAATATCGCAGTTTCGGGGATTGTTTGCGGAGGCATATATCTCGCAATTAATCTAAAAGAGTTAAAAACTGTTTTACCCGAAAAACTACTTCGTAAATTACATTTAGGATAAAGAAGGTCTTATTTTGGAATTCTTAAGAAGAACTTGGGCGGAAATAGATGTTTCTGCCCTCAAACACAATTTAAGTGTTTTGAAAAATTTATCTAAAAATAGTGAAATTACCTGTGTTGTAAAGGCTAATTCTTACGGACACGATGATAATATTATCGTACCCGCTTTAAATGAGGCGGAGTGTAACCGCTTTGCCGTTTCCAATATTGAAGAAGCCCTTCACATTAGGAATTTAGGCGTAGATAAACCTATTTTAATTTTAGGTTATACTCCCGCT
>JAZRNX010000075.1:0-34189 GCA_045648365.1 Acutalibacteraceae bacterium | reverse complement strand
ATAAAGGCGAAATGCAAACTTTAAAGAAACAATTATCGAAGCTAAGACTTGCATAGAAAGGGGTGCATTCAGTTAATGAATCTGTGACCAGAAGAAATCAGCAGTATTATTAAAGACCAGATTAAAAACTATAAATCACACCTTGAAGCAGAAGCAGAAATGAATGGCAGTTAGAGGAGTTATCCGACAACGTTAAAGCCACTTTAAGTGTTAAGCGGAAAAACGGCGAATTCGTTGGCTCTTTCGCACCTTACGGCTATTTAATTGACCCGGATAACAAGAATCATTTAATTATTGATGAGGTCGCAGCGCCAACAGTTCAGCGGATATTTGATTTATATATCGGTGGACTCGGGTACATAAGCATTGCAAAAATATTAAATGATGAGATGATCCCGCCGCCTTGCGTTCGTAAAAAGGAACTTGGCACCAGGTATTATAACGGAAACTACGAGAAGAACAATGCGCCGAGGACAACCTGGTCTGATTCGGCGGTCTATGCGATTCTTCGCCGATTTGAATACACAGGTACTTTGGTGCAGGGTAGACAAGAGGTTATAAACTACAAAACGGGCAAACGCCGCAAAAAGCCGCAGAGTGAGTGGGATATTGTAGAGGATACCCACGAGCCGATTATCTCAAAGGAAACCTTTTATAAGGCACAGGAGATTAGGCTTTCCCGAGGTAGAGGTCAAAAAATTCCAAGCGGTAGTTGTTATTCGCTTGCCAAAAAGGTGTTTTGTGCCGAGTGTGGTAACACAATGTGGAAAATGAGCTATAAGCTGCGCGACGGAAGATATAATTACCTTTCTTGCAGAACTCGTAAAACCACTAACGGAGTTTGCCAAAACGCACACAGTATTCGCCTTGATGAGTTAGAGCAAATCGTAGTAGATGAAATCAATAAGTTACTTGATAAATATTACGATGAAAAGCAGATCGGCAAGTTAGATGCACCGAAAAGGAAAAAGAATGGTGCTAAAACCTTGCAGTCGCAAATTGCTGAGCTCGAAGAAAAGGTAAAGCGAAACGATAACCGAATGGCTCAGATGTATACCGACAAGTTAGACGGTATCATCACCGTAGAGGAGTTTACTAAATACCGAGAAAGCTATCAAAAGGAATCTGGGGACATAGAAAAACGCATCGAAATTTTGAAATCAAAGCTTGTCGCATTATCAGGCGGCGAAACAAAAACGGATACTAAATCGATACTCGAAAAGTACCGAAAAATCGACACTCTGACATTCGAGATTGCTGATGAATTTATAAGCAAAATCTTCATTGGAAAGCTCCAAAAGGGTGGAAAAAGAGAAATCAAGATCGAGTGGAAAGTTTAGGCGTTTTCCACAGTCAAAATACGACAAAATATACAAGATTAACAAAAATATGTAGTATTGGCTAACTCAGCCCACGGCGGGTTTGATGGAGGAGCGGTAGCGGGGGACGGAACGGTGGAGAAGGATATAAATCTTGCAATTTGCAAGAAAGTAAAATCTCACCTAAAGTTTAACGGATACGAGGTTATTATGACGCGCGATGAGGATACGGGTACCGAAAATATTAAGGGTAGTATCGCTAAGCGCAAGAAAAATGATATGCAAAACCGCCTTAATATGATGAAGGAAAACGGGGATGCAATATTTGTTAGTGTTCATCTTAATAAATTCACAACCTCTGCAGCCAGAGGGGCACAGGTTTTTTATACCCCCAATTTTGATGCGGCGGAAGGCCTTGGAGAGTGCATACAGTCTTCTATAATATCCCTTTTACAGCCCGAAAACACCCGTGTTATAAAAAGGGGAAATAGTAGTACATATCTTCTCAAAAATGCTACTGTACCCGCCGTTATAGTTGAATGTGGATTTTTAAGTAACAGTATAGACCTTGCCAATTTGAAAACTGATAAATATCAGTCACAAATGGCATTCGCAATAACCGAAGGAATAAGAAATTTTCTAGAAAGCGAAGGATGAATAAAATGGCGCCTAAAACTAAAAAAGCGTTTGTTTGCACCTCTTGCGGATACGAAAGTCCTAAATGGACGGGGCAGTGCGCAGGTTGCGGAGAGTGGAATACTATGACAGAGCAGTTGGTTACAGCTCAAAAAAGTGCATCTGCTGTATCTTCCGTAGGAATCAAGACCGCCACCGCTAAGAATCTTTACGATATCAAACCTATGGATGAGCATAGATTTATTACGGGTATTAAAGAACTTGACAGGGTTTTAGGCGGAGGAATTGTAAAGGGTTCTGTTGTGCTTTTAAGCGGTGACCCGGGTATTGGTAAATCTACTATCCTTTTGCAGATATGCGAGGCCGTTAAATCCGAGCTCAATGTTTTATATGTTTCGGGCGAGGAATCAGCAACACAAATCAAACTTCGCGCGGCACGCCTTGGGGTTAAGGGCGATAATATAACCGTTGTTACCGAAACCGATACACAGGCAATTTGCGAATATATAACCGCTTCTAAACCCGATTTAGTTATGATAGATTCTATTCAGACCTTGCAGATTGATGAACTTTCATCCTCTGCGGGAAGCATAGTTCAGGTCAGGGAATCCACAAATATGCTTCTAAGAGTAGGCAAGAGTTTGGATATCCCCATTATTATTGTTGGGCATGTTAATAAAGGCGGCGATATTGCAGGACCTAAGGTGCTTGAGCATATTGTGGACACTGTTCTTTATTTTGAAGGTGAGAGAAATCAATCATATAGAGTTCTTCGTGCTATCAAAAACCGCTTTGGCTCTACTAATGAAATTGGTGTATTTGAGATGGCGGATAAAGGACTTTTAGAGGTTGAAAATCCTTCTGCTATGATGCTTTCGGGCAGAATGAAAAATGTTTCGGGAGACTGCATTACTTGTGTAATCGAAGGAACAAGGCCCATTCTTGCTGAGGTGCAAGGTCTTGTTACCACTACAGGCTTTGGTAACCCCAGAAGAATGTCAACTGGATTTGATTTTAACCGACTTAATCTTCTTTTGGCTGTGCTTGAAAAACGCCTAGGCCTTTATTTCTCTAATCTTGATACCTATCTTAACATAGTAGGCGGTATGAAAGTGGACGAGCCTGCCGCCGATTTGGCGGTTTGTATGGCGCTTGTATCGGGACTTCGCGATGTGCCTATTGATGAAAAAATGATTGCCTTCGGCGAGGTTGGTCTTTCGGGTGAAATTCGGAGCGTACCGAGAGCAGCCGCAAGGGTTGTTGAGGCGGCACGACTCGGTTTCGAGAAGTGTATTGTTCCTAAATCTTGCCTTAAGCAACTTACTAATATACCCGAAGGAATCTCAGTTATCGGTGTAAGTAATTTAAGCGAAGCAATATCTATCGTAAGGTGAATATATGTTAAATCATTTATATACAAAGCAGGGTAAGAATTTGTCAGATGTTCCCCACGACACATATCCACGCCCTAATTTAAAACGAAAATCCTTTTTCTGCCTTAACGGTCAGTGGGATTTTTGCGCAATTAAAAAGGGAGAAACTGCGGAATATAACGAAAAAATCATTGTTCCTTTTGTTCCCGAAAGTTTACTTTCAGGTATAAACCGCACATTCTCATATGGAACAATATTCTGCTACAAGAGAGAATTTTCCTTGCCTCGCGGATTTAAAAAGGATAGAGTAATTTTACATTTTGGTGCTGTAAATCAGAAGGCAGAGGTTTATCTTAACGGCACCCTGTTGGGCGAACACAAAGGCGGGTATATGCCTTTCTCATTTGATATTACCGATAATCTTTCAAAAAGCAATATTTTGGAAGTAAGGGCTAAAAACGATTTTGATGATTTTGTTTTGCCTTACGGTAAGCAGTGCCGTAAAAGAGGCGGTATGTGGTATACTGCATGTTCAGGTATCTGGCAGACCGTATGGTGCGAAAGCGTGCCTGAAAATTATATTAAAAATATAAAAATAACCGCTAATATGGAAAATGCCTTTTTTGAAATAGAGGGCGCAGATAGCGGTGAAATTATTATAAAAACTAAAGAGGGCAGGGTGGTTTTGCCTTTCAAAAACGGCAGAGCTCTTTATAAACCCGAAAACCCTGTTAATTGGTCGCCTGAAAATCCCTATCTTTACTATTGTAATGTGCTTTCAGGTGAAGATAAGGTAGAAACCTACTTTGCCCTTAGAAGCGTGGAAATAAATGAAATAAACGGCGTGATGAGGACCTGTCTTAACGGCAAACCTTATTTCTTCCACGGGCTTTTAGACCAAGGATATTTTAGCGACGGTATTTATACCCCCGCTTCTTTAGAAATTTTCGAGCAGGATATAAAAACCGCTAAAGAACTTGGTTTTAATATGCTCAGAAAACATATTAAAATAGAGCCACTTCAGTTTTATTATGATTGCGACCGACTTGGTATGATTGTTTTTCAGGACATGGTTAACAACGGAAAATATTCATTTTTCCGTGATACCGCGCTCCCCACCATTGGCATTAAGAAATTGCCGCGGTTTATGATGCGCCGCACCAGAGCGCAAAAACAAGAATTTTATAATGCTTTAAAGGAAACTGTAGAACACCTTAATAATTATTCTTCAATTTGCTGTTATACAATCTTTAATGAGGGTTGGGGACAGTTTGACGAGAATGATATGTATCTTCGTATTAAACTTATGCAAACGGGTCGACTTATCGATACGGCTTCGGGTTGGTTTAAAACGGATAAAAATGATTTTGAAAGTTTGCATATATATTTCAAAAAAATCAAAATCAAATCGCAGAATAAACCTATATATCTTTCCGAGTTTGGCGGTTATTCCTTTAAGCCTAAAGGACATGTTTTTAACACCGAAAAAACCTATGGTTATAAACTTTTTGAAAACCGCAAGGAATTTGAAAATGCGCTTTTAAAACTTTATGAGAAAGAGGTTATTCCTACGATAAAGGCGGGACTTTGCGCCACGGTTTATACCCAACTCACCGATGTTGAGGATGAAACCAACGGACTTATAAGTTATGATAGGGAAGTAGTAAAGGTGGATAGGCGCCGAATGCAAAGTATGGCAAATAAAATATTCAAAGAATTCAATAGGGTTACAAAATAAAAAACTGAGTCCCGAGGGACTCAGTTTTTTGTTATCCTAAAAGCATATCAGAAACGAGTATCAGGCAGAAACCTAAAAGTAAAGCATAGGTTGCGCCTCTTTGTGCGCCGTGGGCGTGGGTTTCGGGTATCATTTCATCACTTACCACATAAAGCATAGTGCCACCCGCAAAGGCAAGGGCGAAGGGAAGAATAGCCGTGCTTATACTTACGGCAAAGTATCCGATAAGTGTGCCGATTATCTCAACAAAACCTGTGAGCGCCGCAATTACAAATGTGCGCTTGGGTGAAATTCCCGCCGCTAACATCGGCGCTATAATTACCATACCTTCGGGTATGTTCTGCAAGGCGATACCACCTGCTATAAGTAGGGCTTGCGAAGTGTTTCCCGAGCCAAATCCAACGCCCGCCGCAATTCCTTCAGGCAGATTATGAATGGCAATGGCTGTTACGAATAATAGTATTTTATTTATATTTTCATTAGATTTATGTTCTTCAGATTCAACACCTGCAAGAGAGTGAAGATGGGGAACTAATTTATCGAGAACATTAATAACCGCAGCACCCGTGAAAATTCCCGCAACGGTTATTAGTAGACTGTATTTTCCGCCAAGCTCAACTGAAGGAATTATAAGACCCAAAACAGCGGCGGATAACATAACACCTGCGGCAAAGGAAAGAATAATATCACTGAATTTATGGGATAAGTTCTTAAAAAACATACCTATAACCGCGCCGATTATGGTGGCGCAGCCCACTCCAAGAGCGGTAATTAAAACCATTTCCATATTATTACCTCAAATCTATATCAATAAATTTATCTATTATGATAGAATTGCTTTCTACTTTACAATCAACGGCTAAAACTTCTACACCGCTATTTTGAACATCACGCAGTGTGTCGCCAAATTCTTTGTGTGTTGCGTCATTTGGTTTAAACAAGGTTACACCCTTCATAGCAACAACAAATAATACATAACACTTATAACCTTCGTCTAAAGCATATTTAAGTTCATTTAGATGTTTAACACCACGCTCCGTAGGCGCATCGGGGAAGGAGGCAATACCGCCGTTTTCAAGGGTAACACCTTTAACTTCTAAAAATATCTTGTCCTCACCGTCTTCAATATAAAAATCAAAACGGGATTTTTTATAAGTAACCTCTCGGCGAATTTTGGCGTTTTCGGAAAATAAAACCCCGCTTTTAAGCCATTCTTCCGCCACGTCGTTTACAATCTGCGAATCCATATTTATAAGCAAAGTATCATTTGCTCTTTTTTTCTCTACAGCAACTAGGTCAAAAGGAGTTTTGCGGTTTGGATTTACACTCTTTTCTAGATAAACAGTAGCACCTTCTATGAGTAATTCTTTGCATCTACCCGTATTTTTAACATGCACGGTTTCGGTTTCACCGTTTATATCGACTCTTGCGATGAATCGATTAGGGCGGCTTATAAATCTCCCCACAACAATATCATTATATTTCAATTCATCACCGCCTTATAGAAATTTTATCATAATTAGATGTATAAAGCAACAAAAAATCTCCCGCAAATTACGGGAGATTTTGTCTTTTAAAATTTAATTACTTTGTACCGAAGATACGGTCACCTGCATCGCCGAGACCGGGGAGAATATAGCAGTGGTCGTTAAGGCAATCGTCAAGACCTGCACAGTAAACGGGAACATCGGGATGAGCTTCTGTAAATGCTTTGATTCCTTCGGGGGCGGCAATAATGCACATAAATTTAATTCTCTTAGGATTAAATTCCTTAATTCTGGCAACCGCATCGATAGCGCTTCCGCCTGTGGCAAGCATAGGGTCAAGCACGAAAACATCACGCTCTTCTAAATCAGAAGGCAGTTTGCAATAGTAATCAACGGGTTTATGGGTTTCGGGGTCGCGGTACATACCGATATGACCAACCTTAGCGGCGGGAATTAAACTTAAGACACCGTCAACCATACCAAGACCTGCGCGGAGAATAGGTACAAATGCCATTTTTCTACCCGCGAGAACTTTGGTGTCCGCAGTCATCATAGGAGTTTTGGTCTTAATGCTCTTAAGCGGTAAATCCCTTGTTGATTCATAGCACATAAGCATAGCGATTTCGCTTATAAGTTCGCGGAATTGCTTTGAACCTGTTCTTTCATCACGAAGGATGGAAAGTTTATGCTGAATAAGCGGATGGTCCATAATAAATACATTTTTGTTCATATTAAAATTCCCCCTGATTTTTTGACTTTTATATCTAACCTATAGGATTATGCGTTATTTTGTTTCGCTTTAAGCTCGCGTTCCGCTTGAGGAAGGCGTAAATAAACGGGCAAAAGTTGATTTGAAGAAACAGTGTTTCCTTTTAAGAATTCCTTTTCGGCAATCAAGCCCACACCGCAAGCGTTTTGAAATTTGTTTTGAGGACAAGCCATTTGAGAGTTACTTAAATCTTTTACATAGGGATAGAAAAGGTCGCTTCCGTCACCGCATACGATAATATTCTCTTCACTGTACTTTTCTATAAGTTCCTTCTTAAGTTCCTCGCACATAAGGGCTCTATCGTCGCAAAGACGGGTGATTTCGCCGTTTTTAATTTTAAATAAAGCATTATATACCTGATTGCAACGGGCGTCCATAACAGCGCAAACTAAAGCCTCAGTGTTTTTGAAAGGTTCGGCCATAGCTTCTAAGGTTGAAACGGGAACACAGGGAAGTTTTTTAGCAATACTAAGTCCTTTAACTGCGCTTATCCCTATTCTGATACCGGTAAAAGAACCGGGACCTGCGGCAACTGCATAACCCTCAACATCATTAACAGTAAGAAGACATGAAGCAAGAAGATTCTCTATCATAGGCATAAGAGTTTGGGAATGGGTGAGTTTAACATTTATAAAACTGCTTCCCAGTATCTTGCCGTCTTCCACTATGGCAACTGAAGCAGGACCTGCCGAACATTCAACTGCAAGTATCTTCAAAAACTTCACCCCTTTTTGACAATTATCTTCCGTGAGTTTTCGCCCGTTGACACAATATTTATATATATAGTGTCAGAATCGAGAGCGGAGCTGATATTTTCACTCCATTCGATGACGGTAACGCCACCCTCATCAAGATAATCAAAATATCCTGTAGAATAAAGGTCATCCCAACTTTCTACCCGATACATATCAAAATGGAAAATGGGGAGGCGACCGCCTCTGTATTCATTTACAAGCGCAAAGGTAGGGGAGGTGACTTCACCACTAAACCCAAGTCCTTTAGCAAGACCTCTTGTGAAACAGGTTTTGCCCATTCCTAAATTTCCCGTAAAGGCAATTACCTCGCCGCCAGAAAGTTCTTTCGAAAAATCTTCGGCGATTTTTTCCGTATCTTGCGGACTGTTTGAAAAATACTCTTTTTTTACCAAAATACTCACCTTAAATATCATAACACAATAAGAAATTTATGTCAATTATGAAGGTGACTTAAAAAAAGCAAAATAAAATTCAAAAAATTTTAAAAAAACACTTGATTTTTGAGTTTAGTGGCATTATAATACAGTTATGTGGTGAAAAGTGTAGCCAAAACCCATAAAAGTGTATTAAAGTGGTGAAAATAGAGGTGACGATTTATGCTTTACGGTGGCTATCAGCATACTATAGATAAAAAAGGCAGAATCGCCATCCCTGCCAAGCTTCGCGATGAACTGGGCGAAAGCTTTATGATTTGCCGCGGAATATACGGTAAGCGCTGTATATGTGTCTATTCGCTTGGCGAGTGGGACAAGCTTGTAGAGAAAATCGGTCAACTTCCTTCTGCCAAGTCAAGCGTTGTTAAGAGATTTCTTTATGACGGCGCTTTCAATGTAGAATTCGATACTCAGGGAAGAATTTTAATTCCCGCCGCTTTGAGAGAATATGCTTTGCTTGAAAATGAAGCGCATATAACAGGTATGGATACAAATCTTGAAATTTGGAACACAGAACTCTGGAACACCGAGAACGAGCAATATTCACCCGAATCTATTGCCTCTATCGTTGAGGAGTTGGAATTTTAAAATATGGAATTCAATCATATATCCGTACTTCTTACGGAAACAGTTGATTCATTAAATATTAAACCCGATGGGATTTATGTTGATGGAACGGCGGGTGGGGCAGGGCACTCTACCGAAATAGCTAAACGGCTAAAGGAGGGTATGCTTTACGCCCTTGACCAAGACCCTGATGCCGTAGCCGTAGCGACAGATAGATTAAAAAACTATCCTGCAACCGTTATAAATACAAATTTTAAGGATATGGATATAGCCCTTAAAAAATACGGTGTAACGGGTGTTGACGGAATTCTTCTTGATTTGGGAGTTTCCTCATATCAGCTCGATAACGGTGAGCGCGGATTTTCCTATCATAAGGATGCTCCTCTTGATATGAGAATGAGCAAAAGCGGATTAACTGCCGCCGACCTTGTAAATACAATGTCCCACGGGGAACTCACAAGAATATTCAGAGATTACGGCGAAGAACGATTTGCCGCAAAGATTGCGTCAAATATAGTAAGAGTCAGGGAACAAGCCCCCATACTTACAACACTACAACTTGCGGATATAATCGCAAACAGCGTTCCTGCCGCCGCAAGAAGAGACGGACATCCCGCAAGAAAATGTTTTCAGGCGCTGAGAATTTGTGTGAATTCTGAGCTTGAAAGTTTAAGAGAGGTTTTAGATAAGGCCTTTGACCTATTAAATAAAGGCGGTGTCTTATCAATCATAACCTTCCATTCCCTTGAAGATAGAATGGTAAAGCAAAAATTCAAAGAGTTTTGTACGGGTTGTACCTGTCCGCCCGATATACCCGTTTGTGTTTGCGGAAAAACACCGAGAGGGCAGTTGCTTACAAGAAAACCTGTTATTGCAACCGAGGAAGAACTTGAACTCAATCCCCGAAGCCGAAGCGCGAAGCTTCGCTCGGTAATTAAATTGTAAATTTTTAAATAAGGAGGGCAATTATGAATAATCTTAAGTACTATAACGATAGTTTGGCTTATGATTTTGAGATGTTTATGCCGAAAGCAAAACCCGAAACTCAAGTAAAGAGAAATGATAATATTGTTAAATTGCCTTCCCCTAGAATAAAGGCAAGAAAAAAAGCGGCTAAGAGAAGAATGTCGGCTACTGCATTCGCGGTTATGACTACTGTATTTATTCTGGCGGCGCTTTGCGGAAATATTTCACTTCGTATTATGATTAATGAAACAAATTCTAAAATCAACGATATGAAGACCGAGATAAACGCTCTTGATAGTGAACTTACCAGTTTAGAAGTTGAGTATGAACGCCGCATTTCCTATTCAAATGTGGAACTTGAAGCCGCTAAACTCGGTATGTCGAAGATGGACAAGGACCAGGTTGTTTATATAAGAGTAAACGATAAGAATTCCGCAGTTCTTGAAAACGGCGAGGTTAAGAATGAAAAATAAAGAGTTTTTGGGTATAACTAAAAACACAAGATAAATATAATATAGGGTAGCAATTCGTATGAAATAAACGCTGCCTTTCCAAAAGTATACGGGAGTTAAGTAAAATCTTGACTCTCGTTTTCGAGCATTTTAAATAGATAAAAGAGGAGGTTTGAACCGTGTCTAATAGACCTAATAAGCAGATGCTTATAAGAATAGTGATAGTAATGGTTTGTATGATACTTTGCATCACTATTATTTCCGGTTCAAGTCTTATTAATATAATGATTTTTCGCGGCGAAGAATATCAGAATATGGCTTCGGAGCAACAACTTTACGATAGCATCGTAACGGCGCCAAGAGGCGATATTTATGATAGAAATATGAATGTCTTGGCTACAAGTTCTACCGCTTGGACTGTTTATATAACCCCAAACGGAATAAACAAACTTAAAGATGATGAGGCCAATAAGATACGAAAACTTATTGCCGATAACCTTTCTGAAATTTTAGAGCTCGACCGCGATGATATTTATGAAAAAACCAAGCAAAAATCCTATTATGTAACTGTAAAAAAGAAAATAGAAAAAACAGCCGCAGATAAGGTTAGAAAATTTATCGCCGATAACAGCGATATGAAAATGACCCAGTATGTAGGAGTGGATGAAACTACAAAGCGTTATTATCCCAATGATTCTCTGGCTTCCACCGTTTTGGGTTTTGTAGGTGATGATAACCAAGGACTTGCGGGTCTCGAAAGTTTCTATGATAATTCTCTTACAGGAGTAGCGGGAAGGGTAGTGGCCGCTAAAAACGCTTCCGGCACCGATATGCCCTTCACTTATCAGAAGGTTGAGGAGGCAATCAAAGGTCATTCTCTGGTTACTTCTATTGATTCTTATGTCCAGTATGTTTGTGAAAAGCATCTCGATGATGCAGTAGAAAACGAAAAGGTGCAAGAGCGCGGCGCGGTTGTTGTTATGAATGTAAACACAGGCGCAATTTACGGTATGGCAGTAAGTAACGACTTTAATCCCAATTCGCCATTTACCCTTTCAAAAGAAGACCAAGCAATAATCGATGCTATTGATGATAAAGAAAAAAAGGCGGCTAAAAGAAGTGAACTTCTTAACCGACAATGGCGTAACAAAGCCGTTTCTGACACCTATGAGCCAGGCTCTGTTTTTAAGATTTTCACCGCTTCTGTAGCCCTGGAAGAAAATCTCGTTAATATGAATAGTTCCTTTACCTGTAACTACACATATTCTGTTTCGGGTAATATCTATCACTGTCATAAGGCGGGTGGTCACGGAACACAGCAACTGCGCAACACAATTGCTAATTCTTGTAACCCTGCATTTATTATGATAGGCCAACTTATTGGCGCAAATACTTTCAGTAAGTATTTCGAGGCCTTTGGTTTAACACAAAAAACAGGAATTGACCTTCCCGGTGAAGCCACCTCAAATTACCACAAACAAGAAAAAATGGGTACTACCGAACTTGCTTCGTCATCCTTCGGTCAGACCTTTAATATTACACCTATGCAGACCTTGGCTCTTGCCGCCGCATCTGTAAACGGCGGATATCTTGTTAAGCCCCATGTTGTAGAAAAAATCATTGATTCTGAAAACAATGTGGTTGAGTCAAAAGATATTTCTTATGAGCGTCAGGTAATTTCCGAAAGCACCTCGGCTACTATGAGGGAACTTTTGGAATTCGTTGTTGAAAACGGCGCTAAAAATGGTAGAGTAGCCGGATACCGTGTTGGCGGTAAAACAGGTACATCAGAAAAGGTTGCTAAAATGCTTGAACTTAATATAAGAGGCCTTTACATAGGTTCTTATGTTGGTATAGCACCCATTGATAAGCCTGAAATTGCAGTTTTTGTAATGCTGGATGAAACTATGGGTGACAGTTATTACGGCGGCGCAGTAGCAGCCCCTGTTGGCTCAAAGGTTATGGCTGAAATACTTCCATATCTTGGCTACGAGCCGAAGTATTCAGAAGAAGAACTAAAGCGCCTTTCTGTTACTGTTCCTGATGTAGTAGGAATGGGCATAGCAGAGGCGAAAGAAAGAATAACTGCCGCAGGTTTAAATAGCAGAGTTGTAGGCGTGGGAGAAAAGGTAACCGCTCAAACACCTTCTGCAGCAACTTCAGTTTATAAGAACGGTACAGTAATCCTCTATACAGAGGGTACAAGTGAAGAAACAACTATAGTACCTAATTTAATAGGATTAACTGCATCAGAGGCTAATATATCTGCCGCTTCTGCGGGAATAAATATTGAATTTTCAGGCAATACTACCTCATCAGGACTCAAGGCGTATAGTCAGAGTATCCCGTCAGGCGAGGTAGTTAAAAAAGGTACGGTAGTTACCGTAAGTTTCCGCGAGGAAGCAACGGCGGATATAGCAATATCGCAGTAAAAAGGAGAAAACAATGCTTTTTAAAGACATTCTGCCCGAGGCAAAAGGGACACCGGCACAAGTTAATATTAAGGGCATTACCTGTAATTCAAAAGAGGTAAAGGATGGCTTTATCTTTGTTTGTATAAAAGGCGCAAAGACTGACGGTCATAAATTTGCAAAATCCGCTTTGGAAAACGGTGCGGCTGTTATCGTTGCGGAGGAAGATACAGGACTTCCTAATCAGATAATCGTTGAAGATACCCATAAGGCGTACGCTAAAATGTGTGCCGCCTGGTTCAAAAACCCCGCAGATTCGTTAAAACTTATAGGTGTTACGGGTACTAACGGTAAGACCTCTGTAACCTATATGATAAAATCAATTTTGGAGAGTGAAGGTCATAAGGTTGGCCTTATCGGTACGATTCAGAATATGATAGGTGATAAAACTATTGCCGCAAAAAATACTACTCCAGATGCTTATGAACTTAATTCTCTTTTTTCTTTGATGAAAAAAGAGGGCTGCGGTTATGTAATTATGGAGGTTTCATCTCATGCTCTCGACCAGAAAAGAGTTTGTGACCTTGAGTTTGAAACCGCGATTTTTACCAATTTAACCCAAGACCATCTTGATTATCATATCACAATGGAGAATTATCTCGCGGCCAAAAAGCGTCTTTTTACAATGTGCAAAACCGCAGTTGTAAATTCTGATGATGAATATGCCGAGGAACTTATTAAAGGACTTGAATGTGATGTTATAACTTGCTCGGTTTCTGATAATTCTACCTTTAGCGCAAAGGGAATAAACTATAAACCTGCGAGTGTTGATTACCAACTTGTAAACGATGAAGGTCTTAACCATATAACTGTTAATACGGGCGGTAAATTCACGGTTTATAACTGTATGTTTGCTGTGGTTACGGCTTTAACATTGGGAATTTCCATTGATAAATCGGCCCAGGCTCTTAAAAAATTGAAGGGAGTAAAGGGTAGGGCGGAAGTAGTACCGAGCGACAAAGATTTTACCGTTATTATCGATTATGCTCATACACCTGACGGTCTTAAAAATATCCTTTCAACTTTTAGGGATTGCCCTAAAAACCGCCTAATATCTTTGTTCGGTTGCGGCGGTGACCGTGATAAAACTAAGCGTCCCATTATGGGAAGCGTTGCGGCCAGATATTCAGATTATGTTATCGTAACAAGCGATAATCCCCGTTCTGAAGAGCCTATGGCAATTATAAATGATATCCTTGAAGGAACGAAGGGCTCTAATAAACCCATAAAGGTTATAGAAAATAGAATTGAAGCCATAAAATTTGCTATTTCAATTGCTGAAAAAGATGATATAATAGTTTTAGCGGGTAAGGGCCACGAAACCTATCAGATTTTAAAGGATGGCACTATCCATCTTGATGAGAGGGAAGTCGTTGAAGAAGCCCTTGCGGAATTAAATAAATAAGGAGTTAAATTTTATGTCTAATTTCATTTCTGTTATTGCCGCTGTTGCCGCATTTCTAGTAACAGCAGTAAGCGGTGTGTTTGTAATTCCTATTCTAAAAAAACTTAAATTCGGCCAGACTATTTTAGAGGACGGCCCCACTTGGCACGAAGGCAAACAGGGTACCCCCACGATGGGCGGTATAATGATAGTTGCGGGAGTTTTGTTCTCGGTTATCGTATGTGTGGTTCTGGCTATGATTTTCGATGTGGAAATCATTTCTCATGTGAGATTTAAAAGATATTTAATTATGCTTGTTGCAGGTCTTGTAATGTCGCTTTTGATGGCGGCCGTGGGCTTTATTGATGATTATATAAAGATTGCCAATAAGCGTAATTTGGGACTTACTGCAAAGCAGAAAACCTTTTTACAACTTCTGATTTCTGCCGCATATCTAGTTGCAGTTTTCTTTTCAGGAGTTAAGGATACATATCTGCCTTTTGTTGGTTTTGTAAGTATTACAAGCGGATTTGGCCTTGTTTTCTGGCCTATCGCATTGTTTTTTGTTTACGGCTTTGTCAATGCGGTAAACCTTACCGATGGCATTGACGGTCTGGCTTCAGGCGTAACACTTGTGGTTTCTTGCTTCTTTATGCTCATTTCAGGAGCATTGCAGACCGAGGCGCTTAGCATTCTTTCTGCTGCTTTGGCTGGAGCTTGTGCCGGATTTATCCTCTGGAACGCTAAACCCGCAAGGGTATTTATGGGCGATACAGGTTCGCTGTTTTTGGGTGGTATGGTAGTAAACTTTGCGTTTATGACTGAGCGTCCTGTGTATCTGCTTTTGGTAGGTATAGTTTATCTTATAGAGGCACTTTCTGTTATGATTCAGGTTGCTTACTTTAAGCGTACGGGTAAGCGTATTTTCAAAATGTCTCCTATCCATCATCACTTTGAAATGTGCGGTTGGTCCGAGCAGAAAATCGTTTATGTATTTTCAGGTGTAACTCTTGTGGCTTCGGCTATTGTTTTTGCCGCAGTTATGTTCAATGTATAAATAAAATATTCAAATAGAAGGAGAGAGGTTATATGGCTAAAAAGGCGGTCCGTGGCAAAAAACATAGTTTTTGGCAGGAAGGCAAACTAGACATAACCTTTCTTTCTTTTGTTTTGGTAATCTTAACCATTGGACTTGTAATGCTCTTTTCGGCAAGTTATGCCTATTCTTATGAGTATTACGACAATAGTTATAAATTTATTTCTAAACAGTTGTTATTTGCGGTAGTCGGGGTAATTGTTATGTTCGGCGTATCGAAAATCAACTATCATTATTTAAGAAAACTGAGTTGGCTCGTTTTTGCCGTTTCTATAGGCCTACTTATATTTTTGCTCATAGTACCGCCTATGGTAAGCGGTATGGATGTTAAAAGATGGTTTGTTGTAGGACCAATTAACTTCCAACCTTCAGAAATTGCTAAGTTTGCTATTATACTTTTGTTTTCGTCACTTATTTCGACCAATCATGAAATGATGAAAAATTGGCGTTTTATAGTGTTTTTACTGGGCGTTTTAGGTGTCACTTGCGGTCTTGTAATACTTGAACCACACCTTTCTGCTACTCTTCTTATTTTGCTTATAGGAATTGTTTTGATGATTGTAGGCGGAATTCCGAAAAAATGGATAGTAGTAGGCGGCCTTGGAACAGTAGGACTGGGCGCGGCAGCAATATTTAGCGGACTTATCAGTTATGGCTCTGACCGTATTAAATATTGGTTTGACCCTTGGCTTGACCCTTCGGGTAAAGGTTATCAGACCATTCAGTCACTTTTGGCCATTGGCTCCGGAGGAATACTCGGCAGAGGAATCGGCCAGTCAAGGCAGAAATATCTATGGGTGCCTGAACCTCACAATGATTTTATCTTTGCTATTGTTTGCGAGGAATTGGGCCTTGTAGGAGCGTTTGTAATTATCGTTTTATTTGCACTTCTAATGTGGCGCGGTTTTACAATTGCTATGAGAGCTCCCGATAAATTCGGCTCACTTCTTGCTGTGGGACTTACATTCCAAGTAGGACTTCAGGCAATGCTTAATATCTTCGTTGTAACAAATACTATGCCTAATACAGGTATCAGTTTACCGTTCTTCAGTTACGGCGGAAGTTCCCTTGTGATTCTACTTGCTGAAATGGGAATAATACTTTCAATTTCCCGTGCGGCTAGTTTACAGAAATAATATTTGGGAGATAATTTATGCATATACTTTTTGCGGGTGGCGGTACGGCAGGACATATAAATCCCGCTTTAGCCGTTGCAGGTTATATTAAAGAAAAACATCCCGATGCCAAAATTAGTTATATCGGTACTGCCGATAAACTTGAGGCGCGTCTTGTGCCCGAAAAGGGTTATGAATTCAGAACTATTGAGGTGGCGGGTTTTCAAAGAAAACCAACCCCTAAGAATCTAATAAAAAATATTTCTGCCGTTAAAAAGATGTTCACTTCATCAATTAAATCGGCAAAAATTTTAAAAGAATTAAATCCCGATGTTGTTGTGGGAACAGGTGGCTATGTTAGTGGTCCTGTTCTTCGTGAGGCGGCAAAGCTTGGATTTAAAACCGCAATTCACGAGCAAAATGCTTTCCCTGGTGTTACCACAAAAATGCTATCTAAAAATGTTGATAGAGTAATGCTCGCTATGCCTGAGGCAAGAAAGCATCTTAAACTAACTAAAGAGCCTACAATTACGGGTAATCCTGTAAGGACTGAGCTTATGAAAATATCCCGTGAGGAAGCGCGAAAGAAACTTGGTCTTGATGAAAGACCGCTTATCCTTTCCTTTGGTGGCTCCTTGGGTGCCCGTCCTATTAACGAGGCGGTAGAGGAGCTTATTGCTTGGCATAACGGAGGCAAAGAGTATTATCATATTCACGCTACAGGCAAGGTAGGTTTCAATACATTTAACGAACATCTTAAAGAAAAGGGAATAACCCTATCTGAAGAGGTTATAGTAAGAGAATATATTGACGATATGGATGTTTGTATGGCTGCGGCAGATTTGGTTATATGCCGTGCGGGTGCCATAACGCTTAGTGAACTTTGTGTTTGTGGTAAACCGTCTGTACTTATTCCTTCACCTTATGTTGCTGAAAATCATCAGTATCATAATGCAAAGACGCTTGAAACCGCAGGCGCCGCAGAACTTATCGAGGAAAAAGACCTTTCCGGTGAGTCGTTAATTAAAGTTGTCAGCAGTCTTATTGGCAATAAACCAAAACTTCAAAAAATGCGTGAGTCGGCTCAAAAAATTGCAATATCCGATGCAAATCAGCGCATTTATGATGTTATAATGCAGCTTTATACGAATTCTTAAAGTTCTATTAGCAAAAACTTAAATTCCTCATAGTATAAAATGAAAAACTTTTTTATACTTGAGGAGAGAGGTTAATGCCCAAACTTTACATAGAAGGAAATCATCGTATTAATGGAGAAATTGATGTCCAAGGCGCGAAAAACAGTGTTTTGCCTATACTTTCGGCTACTGTTTTGTGCCGTGGTACATCGGTTATAAAAAACTGCCCCAGGCTTTCCGATGTGGATGCCGCCCTTAAAATACTTCGCCATTTAGGATGTTTTTGTGAGTTTGAAGGTAATACAGTAACTGTTAATGCAGATAATGTAGAGAATTTTGATATTCCCGAAGAACTTATGCGGGAAATGCGGTCTTCGGTTATGTTTCTCGGGGCAATTCTTGGCAGAATGAAAAAGGCGGTTATTTGTAGTCCCGGTGGTTGTGAGTTAGGCCCTCGCCCAATAGACCTTCATATATATGCCCTAAAACAGTTAGGCGCAGTAGTGAACGAAGGTCACGGTTGTCTTGAATTTGACGCCAAAGGTGGACTTGAGGGTAGGGAAATTACCTTAAGTTTCCCAAGCGTTGGCGCTACTGAAAACATAATTCTTTCGGCGGCAACCGCCAATGGAACAACGGTTATAAGAAATGCCGCCAAAGAGCCTGAAATCAGTGACCTTGCCGATTTCTTAAATAGCGCAGGGGCAAGAATTTACGGTGGTGGCTCGGACACAGTAATTATCTACGGAGTTAAAAATTTATACGGTACAGAACATACCGTTATTCCGGATAGAATTGCGGCAGTAACATATATGGCGGCGGCTGCAGTTACCGAGGGCGAAATAACCCTTAGAAATGTTATGCCTTCTCATTTTGTATCTATTTCTTCGGTTTTTGAAGAAGCGGGATGCAAAATAGAGCCTATAGGTAAATCCCTAAAATTATGGGCGCCAAAACGGCTTAAAAGGGTGCCTACAGTGAGAACTTTGGTTTATCCCGGTTTTCCCACCGATGCAGGTCCTATACTTATAGCCACCCTTTCAAAAGCTAAGGGAACATCGGTGTTTGTTGAAAATATTTTTGAAAATAGATATAGGTATGTGGATGAACTTAACCGACTTGGTACCCGAATTAAGACCGAGGGTAGAGTAGCGGTAGTTGAAGGAGTGGAAAATCTTTCTGCCGCTCGGTGTCAGTGTACCGACCTTAGAGGCGGCGCCGCCCTCGTGATAGCTGCTTTATCGGCCACGGGTACTACAGTTATTGATAAAATAGAGCATATTAAAAGAGGATATGAGAATATAAGCGAAAACTTAAGAAAATTAGGCGCAGTAGCTTACGAAGAATAGAAAGGATGTGAAAAAATGGCAAACCGTGAAAATAATGAAACTAGAGAAATGCGCAGAAAAAAACGCCGTAAAAGGCGGCTTTTAGTAGGCTTCCTTGTGTTTATGTTTACCGCACTCAGCGTTGCGGCGGTCTTGTCCATCACCATCCTTTTCCCAGTAAAAACCGTTAAGGCAAAGGGAAGTAAATTATATTCTGAAAAGCAGATAATTAAATCAAGCGGTATAACTGAGGAAAATAATTTGTTTACCCTGTCATCAGAGGCGGTTACGGAAAATTTAGTCCGTAATCTTCCGTATGTGGATAGCGTAGAGCTTAAAAGAGAGTTGCCCGATACTATTACCATAATAGTTAAGGATGCTACCGAATATGCATGTGTTTTTGTTGACGATGTTTACTATGTAATCAGTCGCGGCGGAAGGGTTATAAATGCATACACAGAGCAACCTGAAAACACCTTTTTAATTGAGGGTTGCAGCACTAAATGTAAAGTGGGGCAGATAGCTCAGTTTGATGACGAAAATAATAAAAAAATTATCTTCGATTTAGCAAGAGAACTTGAAAAAGAAAATGTTTTTATAAACAAGATAAATATTTCAGATAAATATAATATTTTACTTACTGTTGAAGGTAGATTTAATGTTATTTTGGGCAGTGAAACCAACGCGGAAAATAAGATTGCACAGCTTGGCTCAATGATAGAAAATATGGATAAAAACGCTACGGGAAAGATAGATTTAAGTATCTGGACAGAAGAAAACCGTAAAGGCAGTTTCGTGGCGGGGGATATAGAATAAAAAATATTACAATTTTGTAATAAAAAGTGTTGCAATTTGAAAATATGTATGTTATTATTTATATGTGTATTTAATAGCGACCTTTTATGTTAAGAATATGGAGGAATTTTAAAATGTCATTCGAAGTTACCGAAGAGATGGAAAATGTAGTTCAAATAAAAGTTGTAGGTGTCGGCGGCGGCGGCGGAAACGCTGTTAACCGCATGGTAGCCGCAGGCGTTAAGGGCGTTGAATTTATCGCAATTAATACCGATAAAGCAGCTCTTTTCCTTTCTCGCGCTGATAAGAAGGTGCAGATTGGCGATAAAACTACTGCAGGTATGGGCGCAGGCGGAAATCCCGATAACGGCCGTGCCGCAGCTGAAGAATCCAAGGATGAAATCGCAGCAGTTCTTCGCGATGCAGATATGATTTTCATTACCGCTGGTATGGGCGGCGGCACAGGTACTGGCGCTGCTCCCGTAGTTGCCGCTATTGCTAAGGAGCTCGGTATCCTTACCGTTGGTATCGTTACTAAGCCCTTCGCTTTTGAAGGTAAAAAGCGTATGACTCAGGCTGAAGCAGGTATCGCCGCTTTAGGTGAGCAGGTTGATAGCTTGGTTGTTATTCCTAACGAGCGTCTTAAATTCGTTTCTGAAGAAAAGATTACCTTCAAAAACGCATTTATTATTGCCGATGATGTTCTCCGTCAGGGCGTTCAGAGCATTTCTGAGCTTATCAATGTTACAGCCCTCGTTAACCTTGACTTTGCAGACGTAAGGTCTATTATGGCTGACGCTGGCTATGCTCACATGGGCGTTGGTGTTGCTACAGGCCGCGATAAAGCAGAGCAGGCAGCTCGTATGGCTATTACAAGTCCCCTTATTGAAACCTCTATGGATAATGCTCGTGGTGTTATCATCAGCATTACAGGTTCCGATGATATCGGCCTTGAAGAAGTTGAACTCGCTTCCTCTATCATTTCTGAAATGGCTCATGTTGACGCAACTATTATCTGGGGCGCTCAGCTTGATGAAAGCCTTGAAGATACCATCCGCGTTACCGTTGTTGCAACTGGTCTTGGCGATGATAAGAGAAAGGGCAAGAATGATGACCTTGCAGCTCTTATGAGCGATTCAGGCGAAGATAACGACGAAGCTTTCGGCGACGTTATGAGTTTATTCAATAAGAACTAATACTTAAAAACAAAAATCCCTAACTGTGAAAGTTAGGGATTTTTTTATACCTTGTTTTGTTTACTTATGAAAAAACTTGTGGTATAATATAAAAACGAGGTGTGCCGCAATGTACAATTTTTTTGTTAATACCGAAAAGGTGAATAACTGTTACATAATTTCGGGTAGCGATTACAATCATATAGCTAATGTTTTGCGAATGAATATTGGTGATACTATCCTTGTAAGTTGTAACGGCAAAAGTGATTTGTGTGAAATTAAAGCTTTTGAAAATCAAACCGTTTGCGCTTATGTTTTAGAAGAAAATTATCAAAATACCGAGCTCCCCGTTAAAATAGTTTTGTTCCAAGGACTACCCAAAAGCGATAAAATGGAACTTATTATTCAAAAAACTGTTGAACTCGGTATAGATACTATTGTGCCTGTTGAAATGAAATATTGCGTTGTAAAACTTGATGATAAGAAAAAGATATCAAAACAAACCCGTTGGCAGACAATAGCTGAAAGCGCCGCAAAACAGAGTAAACGCAATATCATTCCCACAATCGCAGAAGTGGTACCCTATAAAAAAGCGCTCCAGATGGCAAGCGAGCTTGATTTATTGCTTGTTCCTTATGAAAATAAAGACGGTATGGCGGCAACAAAAGACGCCCTTGAGAACCTTAAAAATGTTAAATCTGTTGGCATAATCATAGGACCCGAAGGCGGCTTTGCTGAAAATGAAATTGATTTGGCATTGCAAAACGGCGGAAAAGTGATTTCTCTCGGCAAAAGAATTTTACGAACCGAAACCGCCGCCATTGCAAGCGTTGCAATGTGTATGTTAAATATAGAAATGTAAGGCAAGGAATCATAAATGAAACAACTCCCCAATGCGTATAAAGAACGGATGCAGATGCTTTTAGGTAATGATTATGGTAGTTATTTAAGTGAACTTGAAAAACCACCTGTAAAAGCATTTCGCATTAATACCGATAAAATTTCTTTGGATGATTTCCAGAAACTAAATATATTCGGGTCTGAAAAAATACCCTATGTTGAAAACGGATTTTATTTAAATTACGAAAAGGTGGGAAACCATCCGTATCATCATGCGGGTATGATTTATGTGCAAGAACCTGCCGCTATGGCACCTGCGGAATGCATAGAAATTCACCCCGATTGGAAGGTGCTTGATATGTGCGCCGCACCGGGCGGAAAAAGCACTCAGTTAAAAAATAAACTTGGTGAAAACGGCGTTTTAGTTTCCAACGAAATCATATCATCCCGTTGCAAAATTTTAACGGGAAATATCGAAAGACTAGGACTTCAAAATACTGTCACTACCTGTCTTGATAGCGAAAAAATAGCAAGATTTTTCCCTGATACATTCGATTTAATTATGGTGGATGCTCCTTGTTCGGGGGAGGGTATGTTCCGCAAGGAAGAGATAGCCATTAGCGAGTGGAGTACCGAAAATGTAGAAATGTGTGCGGAAAGACAGGCGGAGATTTTAGAAAATGCGGCTCGCGCCCTTAAAGAAGGCGGATATATAATATATGCCACCTGCACCTTCTCGGTCGAGGAAAACGAAAAAACCATTGATTCCTTTTTGCAAAAGCATCCCGAATTTGAACTAGTGCCTGTAAAAGATGCAGTTAAAGAGCATACTTCTGATGGTGTTTTCTTTGAAGGATGCAAATGTGAAAGTATAAACCTTACAAGGCGTTTCTATCCCAACAAAGCATCTGGCGAAGGGCAGTTTATGGCGGTTTTGCATAACAAAGATGAGTGTGTCCAAACTAAAAACAAAACAACCGCCCCAACTGCTAAAATAGATAAGGCAATCTTTGAGTTTTTGGATGATGTTTTAATTGATTATAAAAAGGATAATGTTAGAATTTATAACGGTAATCCCGTTTATTTTACGCCTGATTTTCCTATCAGTGACGGCGTTGCTTTTTCTTGCGGAATAAGAATTGGTGAATTGCGAAAAAACTATATTCAGCCCCATCATCAGTTCTTTATGGGAATGGCAAAAAACTTTAAAAGGATAATAAAACTTTCGGCAGAAAGTGATGAAATAATAAAATATTTGCACGGTGAAGAAATCTCGGCAGATTGCAATAACGGATGGGCGGCTGTCACCGTTGACGGATGTGCCGTAGGTGGAGCAAAAGTAGTAAACGGGACCGCAAAAAACCACTACCCGAAAGGATTAAGAAAATAAATTTGCGACCAAAATTTGTGTGATGCGAGTTTTGGTCATTTTTTATGTTGAAAAACAAAAAACTTTATGGTAAAATATATTTGCCAAACCAATTGAATATAAACTTAGGGGCAATTTTTGTTTTAGCAGGAATTGTTACACTTTTTCGTACACATAATTACATTATGAATTTGATAAAAACGCAAATTCTATCAGTGTAATTGTGTGCTTATTGCCCTTTATATTGAATTGGTTTGGCGACTATCGGAGTTTGCGTTTTTTGTGCGGCTGCTTCGGTAGCCGCACTTTTTGTTTTATAATGTTTTTTATGAAATGTTTTTCAAAAAAATAAATCAAACAAATTTTTGTATGAATTTTATTTTGTGTTTGTGCAATTTTATTATTGAATAATTTTTGGAAAAGTGTTATAGTTAAATTCGTTGTAGTTTTGCAAATTCAAAGTGTAAAAATGATTATGCTTTGATTTAATTTTCAGAAAGGTTGGATGTTTGAAAATGAGAAAAATCGCAAAAAAATGTCTGGCGCTGGTCTTGGCCTTGTTCTTGGTTATGACAGCGGTGCCTATGGGCGCGATGAATGCATTCGCAGTTGATACTGAAAATGTAATTCGTTATCAAGACAGTATTACCGTAGGACAACTGTATGGAGAGTTATGTAAAATCTCCAATACAGGTAGCATTAAAATTCCGATTGTTGGAAATGTTTATAATGCATTTTACGGAAAAAGTGTCACTAATGTTGGTTTTACAGTAAAAGATGGAGATACAACTCATAATATTACCGCAGTCGGTTCGGATGCAGTTACCTGGCTTCAGGACGGTAAGGAATATGAGGTTAGTTATCATACTGCAAGTGTGTCAGGATGGAGCGTTAGTTTTTCTGATGCAAAATCTTTTAAATTCAGATATGAGATATACCATGTAATCACTTCTGCGGTTACCAATGCCGAGGTTACTACCGGTGGTATTAAGGTTACATATAATGGAACTTCTACGAATTTGAAAAACGAAGAGTCCATCGAAGTTGATTATGGTTCTAATGTAACCGTTGAGCCCATTCAGGTTGAAGGTTATAATGTTGAAACCTTTGATAATCCCATTGTTAACCCCGTAAATGCTTCAGGTACAGTGACTGTAACATATAAAGCGCCCCGTTACTTCAATATTGCGGTTAGCGAAGATGTTGCAGGAGGCGGTGTTGTTACCGTTAACGGCGCTGATGCAACAAATTCCGTTCAGATTGGTGAGGACGGTACTGCCCAAATCAGTATCGCTCATAATAAAGCCGACGGATATTCATATTATGTAACAGGTATTACCGTTAACGGTCAGAATCTTACCTTTACAACGGCAAATGATGTTACAACTGCAAGTTTTGTAGCAAGCGAAGATAAACTTACAGAAAATAGTTCTACTATTGATGTTGCCGTAACTTACGGTTTAAAGGAATTTGCGGCTTATGATAATAGCGCAGAAACTCCTATTGATATCGATTATGATTTTGGCAAGAGTGTATCTGCCCAGCTTGATAAGGTTAAGCGGGAGATATTTAATAAGGTAGTTGATAAGTCCAACTGCGACCCTGAAAATATCACCTATGATAAAGTTACATATAATTTCTTTGCAGTTGGTGTGTTATCAGGAAATTACAAAGACACCTCCAAAGAAATAACTTCCGGCGAGACCGGTTATTATGAATTTGGTCAAAAAGCAACGCAAGTTGCCGGTCGAGAAATCAAACGCGATACCTGCATAGAAAAGCTCGAACTTATCTATAATTCCAATGGTGTTCAGCCCGCAGTTTCCAAGGTTGTATATGTTAAGCTTAATGAAAGCCGTAAATATACTGTTACTTGGAAGAATGATGACGGTACCGTTTTAGAAACCGATTTAGATGTTGTTCACGGTACTACGCCCGAATATAACGGCAATACTCCAACCAAAAACGCTGACGCACAGTATACATATACATTTGCAGGTTGGTCTCCCGCAGTTGTAGCTGCAGATAAAGATATCGTTTATACTGCAACCTATGGCACCACCACAAATACCTATACTGTTGTCTGGAAGGACCACGACGGTACGGTTTTAGAAACCGATACGCTTGTTCCTTACGGCACAAATCCAACCTATGATAATGTTAATGGTTTAGGTACCACAGAAGAACTTGCAAGCGCTCTTAATACTACTCAGTATACATATACATTTGCAGGTTGGTCTCCCGCAGTAAATTCTGTAACGGGTAATGTGGAATATACCGCAACCTATAGCACTACATTAAATAAATATACTATCACATTTAAAAACTATGATGGTACTGTTTTACAGTCCGGTTTAGTTTCCTTTGGCGAAGTTCCTTCCTATGAAGGCGAAACACCTTTAAAGGCTGCTGATGCGCAGTATACCTATACCTTCGATGGTTGGGATAATACTGTAAAAGCAGTAGATGGGGAGATGACCTATACCGCTATCTATACAAATACAGTTAATAAATATACTGTTATCTGGAAAAACGAAGATGGTACAGTTTTAGAAACTGATACGCTTGTTCCTTATGGCGATATGCCTCAGTATAACGGTGAAACACCCTTGAAGGCAGACGATGGTCAGAATGTTTATTATTTTGACAAATGGTCACCTGTTGTTGATACCGTTAAGGGCGATGCGGAGTATGTTGCAACATTTACAACCGTCGCTAAGATTAAGGTAACATTCAGCGTTCTCGGTAACACAGAGCGTTATACCAATGTTATCCCCGGTGAAAAGGTTAGCGCTTACGCTAATCCCGTTGTTGATGGCTATAGATTTGACGGATGGTTCTCTGATGCAGATTGCACTGCTGCTTTCGATTTTGAAAACACAGTTATAAATTCCGCTACTACCATCTATGCTAAAATGACAAAGATGCACACTGTTGCATTTAATACTTCGGGCGGTACTCCCGCTATTGAAAATCAGTTGATTGAAGATAACGGCTATGCAACCGTTCCTAATGCTACCCCCGATAAACTGGGTGAAACCTTTATCGGTTGGTATTTAGGCGATGAACTCTATGATTTTGGTACAAAGGTTACCGCTGATATCACCCTCGTTGCCAAATACGGTATTGATACCGATAACGATGAAATGGTTGACGGTAGTGATGAAGACCCATATTTAACATATATATGGAAAGACGGCGATATTCTCGCTCAGAAGACAATTCTTTCAGGCGCTACCGTTCCTACATATATAATAAATGACCCTGCTGATAATAATAAAGTTTTTGCGGGTTGGACCCAAACCATTAGTGGTAATACAATAATGTATACTGCTAACTGGGAAGATGACCTTAATAATAACGATGTTGCGGATAATGATGAAACCGCAACTATAACCGTTAATAAAACAGGTAACGGAACAGTTACTCTTATAACTAACGGAAATGTTATTCTTAATGATAATCTTGATGGTACTTATACACTTATTTTTGATTTAAATGATGAGTCAAGTAAGCAGGTAACCGTTAATGTTCAGCCAGCTGATACAGGTGTTACCGATAAGAAAAACTATGTTGTATCTGCACCTGATAGTGTTACTGTTGCAGATGGTGTAAATGCGGTAGTAAATGTTGAATTTGCTCTTCGTGAGTTAATCGCAACAGGCAATAAGAATGTTACAGTAAATGGCTTCTCTGCTGATACTAAGATTTCTGGCCTTAATGAGAAGAAGGTTTTGGAATCAATCTTGGGCAGAACTCTAACAGATGAAGAATTTGCTAAGTATACTGTTAAGATGTATGTTCACCTAGCCGACCTTCCCATTTTAGGAACAATAGAAGGATATATTGATATATGGGACCTTGCAGCAAGAAATTATGGTGATACCATCAATGCTGCCATTAAGAGTGCTATTGCTAAGGCAATAGATGTAGGTGGTAGGGAAAGTATAGAAGTCACCTGGCTTGCCGATGGAATTTATCCTGAGGTAAAGGGTTACTATGATATAACCCTTACCGAAAAGCGTAATCCTACTACTGTTACTCATATAGGTGGTACTTACACTTCCGGTGAACTCGATTCAGCGTTACTTGAAAGCATTAAAATGAACCTCCAGTCCAACACTAATATTTTAGGTGTTGAATTCGGCAATAATTCACATATTGATTTTGTTTCAGGAAAGACATATACCTTAAATCTTATAGTTACCGTTGAGGAAACTGTAGATTATTATGGCGCAAAAGTTCCCGTTACAGTATCAATGTATGTTCCTTATACCAAAGCAACTGTTACCATCGAATCTTCGGCCGATATGAATTATAATACTGGTATGACCGATGCTAATAAGGTTGAAATGGTTATTTTGGCTGTTAAACCTCAGTATGTTCCCGAACTTCCTGTTGGTATTAAGCCTACTGTTTGGTACTTGGCTTCTGAGGCTCGTTTGGTTGATATTACCATTAACTTTGCCCAGATGGACCTTGGTCTTGCAGGTAAATTCTTGCCCGATACTGCCACAATCCAGATTCCTGTTGGGGAAATGTGGCTCAATATTGGCGATGAATTAGTTGTTCCTGCCGCTCCCAGCAACGATAGAATCAGAGAGATTATGTTAAACGACCTGATTCCTAACTACGGAGCAGATTATATAGCAGGTCATCTGACAAATGAACAGATGATGAGTATTCTCGCAACTACCCTTAATAAGTATCCCGATATTGCTGAGTATTATAAATATTTAGGCGCTCATTACTTTGGTGAGAGCGCAAATGTTGATAGCGAGGGCAGAGTACTCGAAAGAGTTTATGTTTCTGTTCCCGACTTCGGTTATGGTACAGCAAGAAGCGGCGAATGTGTTCTTGCATTATCCGATAACCGTTCAGAAGTTGTTATCAAATTAAACGAAGGCGTTACTGTTACTTACGGTAAGTATAGTGAAGCCGAATTATTGGCAGCATTGGTTGAGGGCGTATATGATGCTAACGGCAACCGTATTGGCGGCGCAGAATTAGTATCTTTCGTTACAAGTGTTAACGGTCTTCCCGTTTCCGATGCATCACTTATTGAAGTTAAGTTTAAGGGCGATATAAATTATAAGCCCACTACTGCTTCTGTAAATATTGTTATCAATAAAGCGCCCGTTAAGGTTACCATTGATAACCAGATAATTAAGTGGGGCGAGGAGTATAACAAATTACCCGTCATCACAAATCCCGAAAATGTGGATTACATCCAGTTTGTTGCAGGATTAGATGTATCGGATGTTAACATTGATAATGGTATTAAGGGAATAGTTGGAAACGTTCAGCTTATTCTTCCTAAGGAACTTCAGGAACTTTTAGTACTCGTTGACGATATGGTTAATGAGTCTACCGGACTTAACGTAAGCTTTGCAGACGGCGCATCACTTTCCTTAAGTGACCTTAAAACCACAATCACTGCATTAAACGGTGTGTTTGCAGATACAAAATATGAAGAGTATTTTAATATACTTGTAAAGATGCTCTCTAGCTTACCAACCGATACAGCTGATATTATGATTACATTGGGCGGCGAATTGCCTACTAACGTAGGAGTATATCTTGTTGGCGCTGTTACAGCAGATACCAACTATGAAACAGCGTTCGGTATTGGCGCATTGGTAATCTATCCTGATGGTATAAAGGCTGATATCGCATGGAATCAAGAGGACGATAATAATATTGTTACCAACAGTCTTTTAGCTTCAGGTGCATTTGATACTGCCGCTCATGCAACATCAGTTGGTGATGGCGGAGATGTTGATTTTGCGACATCTCAGATTCTTGAGTTGTTCATCGGTGTTGATATTAATGCAAATATTACCCTTGAAACTGACCAAAAGAAATTAAATGTTGGCGCTTATGTAGAACTTGCAGGTATTGTGAACTGGGGTAACCAGGTATACTATTCTAATATCCTTGCAAGACCTATTATAGTTGCCGCTGAGACGCTTGATATTGAATTCGTTGACCACACAGGTGCAGTAAACAATGAGCGCTGGTTTGAATTCGACAATACTTCCAAGAATTATATGGAAGGTAACATTAAAGTTACCTATAAGCAGGATGGCGATGGTTACAAGGCTGGCGATGTAGTTGAAAGACCTTACAGTGTCCGCTATTTATATGTAGGTATCCAGAGCAACGGCGTTCCCTATGCGAGTGAAGTTGCTCCCGTTAATGCAGGTACATATACAATTACTGCTATTGTAGTTATAACCAATGATGACGGAACAATTTCTCATGCAGGTCAGGGTGTTGGCGCGTTCGTTGTTGAACCCTCAAAATCTACCATTAAGGTCGAAAATGAACTTATTAAATGGGACAACAAAGAACATAAGGTAAACAACTTCGTTGAAACAACCTCTGTTAATGTTCCCGCGCTTACTCCTGATACAATTATCATTTCAGCAGGCGTATATGCTGATTTAGACGCAAATATCGGTTTGGATTCTATTAAGGGCAATATTAACATTGATATGCCCGTATGGCTTGATGAAATCATCAAGAAACTTGGTGTTTTAGATGCTGCGTATGCTGATGGAATTGATGCATCTGTAGTTATTAACTACACAGCAAGAATCAAGGAAGAACTTGATTCTCTCGAAATTGATAGTTCCTCATTTGATTCTATTATCAAAGTAATCGAACAATTACCCACTAAGGCTAAACTTACATTCCATGATGATAAGGGTTATAAGGATGCTGGTACGTACCTGATTATAGGTATTGTGACTGATTCAAATCATTATCCTTCAATTGATGCAGGATTAATGGTTATTTACCCTGATTATGAAAAAGCAGAACTTCATTGGAATTATAATGATAGCAATAATATTTTCACATTAGATACACTTTCCGTTGTTGATTTAGGCGCTAACGCAACCCTTAATGGCGTTCATACCGATAAGGTTTCATTCAAAGAGGTATTTGTTGGCATAAATACAGAAACAATGGAGGTTATCCTTACTGAAAATCAGGCGGACCTCGGCATAGGTCTTTATACCGAGCTTGCGTATGTAATTGGCCTTGATAATCAAATGTATGTGGCTAAACCCATTGTAAGAGAGATTATTGTTGTTCCAAATATTTATGATGTAAATGTTGGCGATAAGCACTTTGTTTACGATGGCACTGCTAAGGATATCGGTGAAATCGTTGTTTATGACCAGTTTAATAACGATATTACTGCCAACGGAACTATATACGTAACATACATGGGTATCACAGGTGCTGTTGAAGGATATTTAAGCACCGAAGCACCCACTGAAGCGGGTATATATTCTGTAATCGTTACGTTTATCACATTTAATGATAATAACTATCCTATCGGCGTTGGTTCGAGGGTAGTAAATCTTGTGATAGAAAAAGCTGACCCTGTATTTGACCTTAAGGATACTGAGGTTTTATACAATGGTTCTGATAACTTTGTGGTTGTTGAGAATAACCAGAATGTAGATTATATATCAGTTATCCGTACAGAAAATGGTATTAACCTTATATTAACGGATGGACTTAAGGACCTTGCGGATTACTTGGGTGATGAGGTTTATAACCTTTCATCCTTCGAAAACGCTATGAATGATGTTATTAACGCATTCGAAACCTACAAATTGGAATCCGAGTTTATTAGCAAATTGTTAGAAGTTATCAAAACCATAGATAACAATATGGTTTATAAAATCACAATTAATGGTTCTAATCCTGTTGAAGCGGGTGAGTATAAGGTTTATGCCGTAACAGTTCCCAATGAAAATTATGGCGTTGATGTTTCTGAAGCAACCTTGATTATTAACCCAATTAAGATTGTTATTTCTGTTGACAATAAAGAAATTTCATTAGGCGAAAATCCCAAGTTTACTTATACTATCGTTGAAGGTGGACTCGTAAACGGTGACGAAATGGCGGTTGAGTTTACAAAGGGATACGATATCAATAATGTTGGTCTCTATGACATTACCGCATTAGTGACCGCGGGGGATAGCTACGATATTACTGTTATCCCTGGTGTTTTGAAGGTTAATCCTTTAAACATAACTTATGTTGAAGTTTTGGGCACTTATATCTATAACGATAGCGAACAGACTGCGCAGATCGTAGTTAAATGTGGAAATAAAATACTGGTCGAAGGTCAAGACTATGTGATTACTGGCAATAAATATACTGAGGCAGGTAACTATACTGTAACTGTTGAAGGTATTGGCAATTATGCAGGCACATTGTCAGTTGACTGGAACGTTGCTGCTAAGACCCTTGGCGCAAATGATGTTGCGCTTGATGGTACTCTTACCTATACAGGTGCAGAACAGACACAGAAAGTAACGGTAGCAGACGGAATTACTTATGCAGTAACCGGCAATAAAGCAACAAATGCAGGTGACTACACCTTAACTGTTACCTTTACCGGTAACTACAGCGGTTCAGTAGAGCTTCCCTGGAGCGTTGCTGCTAAGACCCTTGGTGCAAATGATGTTGTGCTTGATGGTACTCTTACCTATACAGGTGCAGAACAGACACAGAAAGTAACGGTAGCAGACGGAATTACTTATACAGTAACCGGCAATAAAGCAACAAATGCAGGTGACTACACCTTAACTGTTACCTTTACCGGTAACTACAGCGGTTCAGTAGAACTCTCATGGTCTATCGTTAAGGCACCGTTGATTGGCGATGCTGATGGTAATGAAGTTGTAGATATGTTTGATGCAAGTCTCATTCTCCGCTATTATTCCAGTAACGGTGAAATTACAGCAAATGAGATTGACCTTACTGTAAGTGACGTTGATGGAGATGGAACAGTTGATATGTTCGATGCATCTTTGATTTTACAGTATTACTCTGGCGAAATTGCTCGTTTCCCGGTAGAACAATAGTATTATAGGAGGTACAATAATGAAAAAGATTATTACATTTATTCTAACTGCTGTTGTCCTACTTCTTAGTACTATAACTGTTTCGGCAGCATCTACTGTTATGTCTGCCGAAAACAAAACAGCAAAACATGAAGAAACTGTAACTGTTGATGTTTCTATTACAGGTAATACAGGTTTCAAGGCTTATGGAGCCAAGATTTCTTACGACACAAGCGCCCTTGAACTTAAAGGATTTACCAAGGGCGCTAAGTCCGATGGACTTTTTAGCGGCAATAAAAACAACGGCGTTGTGACTTTTGCTACAAATCAAACCATTTCAGGCGATGGTATACTTTTTACCGCCGAATTTAAGGTTAAAACCAATGTTGGCGGCAAGTATCCCATAACCGTAACTCTTGATAAGATTGGTGAATCTTCCACCAATCTTATGCAGGTTACCGTAGTTAATGGTAGCGTAACGGTCGACCATATTCACAAGTGGGGGGACTGGGAAGTCACTAAGAAACCTTCTTGTGCCAAAAAAGGAACAGAGACAAGAGTTTGTTGTGAATGTGAAGACAAAGATGAGCGCGATATTGCTAAACTTAGCCATATCTATGGAACTTGGAGCACCGAGAAAGCTGCATCATGTACCGAAAAAGGCAAAGAGGTAAGAATCTGTTCCTTATGTAAAGGTAAGGACGAGAGAGAAATTTCAAAAATTGACCATACTTTTGGAGGGTGGAGCGAGGTTAAAAAAGCCACTTGCGAAGAGCAGGGAGAGGAGAAAAGGGTGTGCTCAGGTTGTAATACTGAGGAAACCAGAATGACAACTAAACTCTCGCATACATACGGTGAATGGTCCATTTCTAAAAATCCTACATCAACAGAAGCAGGTTCAAAAGAAAGAATATGTTCATGCGGTCATGTTGATGTTCAGGTAATTCCTGCAGGTACCGTAATTGATACAGAGGATGGAAACGAATCTAATACCGACAGCAATGTTGGTGATAATATCGATGATGATTCTAAAGAACCCTCAAAGGATACTAATACCAATCGCGGTGGTAACACTATCCTCTGGATAGCATTAGGAATTGCCTTATTGCTCATTTTATTAATTCTTTTGCTTTTATTACTTAAGAGAAAAAAAGAAGATGATGAGCCACCAACAGTAGAATCCTAAGTTCAAACTATAAAAGCAGATGCATTTTTTATGCATCTGCTTTTTTGTTTACTTGTAGCTTGATTTGTGTTATAATAATGAAAAAGCTTTTGTGCGTTTTGTTGTGTTTTATTTCGTGTTATTTAGTGTTGCCCTGTTGGGATATCAAAAATAAGCTAATTTACACGAATTTTAATTTTTGTCAAAATGAGATTTTTACTTTAAAATAGAGGCTTTTACGTAACTGAATACTTGGCTGAATATTTTGCATTTTGGCTGATAGTAATTCTTTGACTATCTAGAGAAAATTTGTGACCTAAATTCGTGTAATGGCATTTTGGGCAAGTTTTTTAGCAAAGTTTCGTGAATTTAAGACAATAAAAAGGCAGAAAATAATCAAAAACGAGAGGAGTGAGAACATGCCTGATAAGTTTATTTTACATTCAAATTACAAGCCAACCGGAGACCAACCACAAGCGATTGAAAAACTTAGCGAAGGCATCAAAAATGGCTTAAAAGAGCAGGTGCTTTTAGGTGTTACAGGTTCAGGTAAGACCTTTACAATGGCTAATATTATTGAAAAAGTGAACCGTCCGACTCTCGTTCTTGCTCACAATAAAACCCTCGCCGCACAGCTTTGCACTGAGTTCCGCGAATTCTTCCCTGAAAATGCAGTGGAATATTTTGTTTCCTATTACGATTATTATCAGCCAGAGGCATATATACCCGGTACCGACACATATATCGAAAAAGATTCATCCATAAACGATGAAATTGATAAACTGCGCCATTCGGCAACCTGCGCACTTTCTGAGCGCCGCGATGTTATAATCGTGGCTTCGGTTTCTTGCATCTATTCTCTGATTGCCACGTCGCTTTGCTCCTCGCAATGACATATTAATGCAGGGGCGGCAATCTGCCGCCCTGTTTTTCTTGCAATTTTACGATC
>JAZRNX010000074.1:0-2455 GCA_045648365.1 Acutalibacteraceae bacterium | reverse complement strand
ACAATTGTGTTATATAGTTAAATCGGTGGTAATAGCGAGGAGGGTCCACCCGTTCCCATTCCGAACACGGAAGTTAAGCTCCTTAGCGCCCAGGATACTTGGCTGGCAACGGCCCGGAAAAGCAGGTCGCCGCCGATACCTTAAGAGCAATCAAATGATTGCTCTTTTTTGTTGTCGAAAAAGTCGCTCTACCGCAAGCAAAAAAATAAAAATCGTAGAGCTAAGTGACTTTCAACAAACGATATAAATGAAGATAATTTCATAGCATTAACACCAAGTGTTTATCGAAAACACTTGGTGTTGCTTGCTTTTTAACAGCCGAAACCTCTCGTGTACCCACATACACTTCGGATTTCGGCTGTTAAAATATACCATCCTTTTTCATCCACAAACACTGCGTCGATAAAATATATCGCCACAGTGAAAGAGCAATCTCACGATTGCTCTTTTTTATTTGCCAAAATTATATTTTAATGTCATATTGCTAATAGTAAATTGTATATTAGTATATTTTTGAATTTGAATGCCATACACGGTTATATTGTGCTGGACACGGATTATGACTATAATTTTACTAAAATAGTTTAGTTTTACTTAATCTTGTTGTTAGAAATAAAAATTAAATCAAAAAAACTGTAAAATTCTGAAGAAAAGTGTTGATTTTTTTAAAATAATGTGTTATATTAATTTAGTACTCTTTGAAGCTTTCAGAACAGTAGAACTGAAAGTGGAGGGGACTCCGGAGAATCTCTTAGATGAGTGCCGAAGGTGCAAAACTGATTTATCAGTCTAATCTCTCAGGCAAAAGGACGGAGCATGATATAAATTTCATTGTATCTGCAGTCAATCCGGAGCCACCAAATTTATTTGGTGGCTATTATTATTTATTATTTTTAAGGAGGCTTTTATTATGGAAGCAATGTTATTGTCAATAGTTCAAAAGATTAATGCATATCTTTCGGACTATATTCTCATCATTTTACTTGTAGGAACAGGATTGTTTTATACAATTAAAACACGTTTTGTACAGGTACGTTGTTTTGGAGAGGGAATGAAACAGGTTTTTGGTAAATTTTCTCTTAAAGGCGGAAAACAGGAAAGTGGTCTTAGCTCTTTCCAGGCTTTAGCAACTGCTATTGCTGCACAGGTTGGTACAGGTAATATAGTTGGTGCGTCAGGTGCGATTTTAGTAGGTGGTCCTGGTGCGATTTTCTGGATGTGGATTATTGCATTTTTAGGTATGGCTACAATTTATGCAGAAGCAGTTCTTGCACAGGAAACAAGAATAAAAGATGCAAGCGGTGAAATCCACGGCGGTCCTGTTTATTACATAAAGAAAGCGTTTCCAAACAAATTTGGTTCTTTCTTAGCAATATTCTTTGCGATTGCTGCAGTTCTCGCTCTTGGCTTTATGGGTAGCATGGTACAGTCTAACTCAATTGGTGAAACATGTAACACAGCATTTGGTATTCCTACATGGGTTATGGGACTTATTGTTGCAGTTGTTGCTGCATTTATATTCATTGGCGGTGTTCAAAGACTTGCATCTGTTACTGAAAAGTTAGTTCCATTTATGGCACTTCTTTATCTCATTGGCGGACTTTGTATTCTTATTGCTCGTATACAGTTTGTTCCTGAAACAATTGGTATGATTTTCAAATATGCGTTTACACCTTCTGCACTTATTGGCGGTGGTATTGGTGCTGCACTTAAAACTGCAATCAGCCAGGGTGCAAAAAGAGGTCTTTTCTCTAACGAAGCAGGTATGGGTTCAACACCACATGCACATGCTATGGCTAATGTTGAAAAACCTCACGACCAGGGTGTGGTAGCTATGATTGGTGTATTTATTGATACATTCGTTGTACTTACAATGACAGCTTTAGTTGTTATTTCATGCCTCTATGCAGGAAACGGACCTTTAGCTGGTGCTACAGGTGCAAATTATGATGCAATTATGACTGCTGAAGGTATTTCAAAGACAAACGCAATGCAGATGGCATTTTCAAGTGCACTTCCTTTGGGTAATATCGGAAATATTTTTGTTGCAATTTGTTTATTCTTCTTTGCTCTTTCTACTATTATTGGTTGGAATTTCTTTGGTAAGATTAATGCTCAGTATCTCTGTAAGAATAATAAAGTTGGAACATTCGTTTATGCGGTTATTTCAATTGTATTTATATTCCTTGGTTCATTACTTTCAAATGACCTTGTTTGGGAACTTACAGACTTCTTTAACTACTTAATGGTTATTCCTAACGTAATTGCACTTATTGCTCTTTCAAAACTTGTTAAATATGTTAAGAAAGATAAATAATCAAAACCACTAGTAAACTAGTGGTTTGCACCACCCCTATAAGGGGTTTTTGCAGGCTTAACCCCTACAAGGGGCTTCGAAGCCTGACACCGCATTACAATCACAGGCAGCCGCTCACGTGCGGCTGTCTTTTTTGCC
>JAZRNX010000073.1:0-29168 GCA_045648365.1 Acutalibacteraceae bacterium | reverse complement strand
AGTTTTTCTTTTTGCGCAAGAATATAAATTGAAAATGCCACGCCAAGAAAAATATTAACCAGTACCGAGAAAACAGATGCGGTAAAGTTAACGGTACTGTTTACTAAATTACCACCTTTATTAGCCAAAAATGTTCCGATTTTTGAAACAATTTCTTCTTCATTAATACTAATCTCCGGAAGAACAATAGCAAATTTATCGAAAAATTTAACTACGGCATCCCACCAAGAATACAAATTGCTAAAGTAGTTTGGAAGTTGACTGACAAAAGATGAAATATAATCAACAAAATATGGGATAACAATAAAACATACCGCAAAAATAACGCCGAAAACCAACAGAAGACTCAATATTAAGCATACAGGTCTTTTCCATTTCCCATCTGCAACTTTTGGCTTTTTTCTAAAAATTTTAGACCACAGATTTTCAAGCGGATTTAGAATAGTATTTATAATAAATGCAATACACGCGCCAAGCACAAGAGGACTTATTACCTTATAAAATCCACCCATAAGTGCTAAAAATTTAGATACATCATTAAGCACCCAAAAAAGCAACATACCAAAGGCGATAAGAAAAATTATTTTTTTAAAAGTTTTTTTATCCACTTGTTTTTACTTCCTTTTGTTTTGTAATTATACTAATTATACCAAGTATGTTTCCATCAGTCAAGAAAACAGATAAAAACTGATTGTAAAAATGACGCATTTGTAGTATTATGTGATATATAGTATTTATTTTAATCGGAGGCCTTAATGAAATCCTTTAAAGAAATATTACATTTTAAACTTTTTGAAGAAAATTCATACTTAGAAACCAGAAGCAAAAAAAGCACACAACTTGATGTAATTATCGCTCTATTGCCCGCCGCTTTCTACGGATGCCTATTATTTGGTTTCCGCAGTGCCCTCGTAATGCTTATAAGTACCGCAAGTGCTTTTATATCAGAACTAATATGGGATTTAATTTTCAAAAAGAAATTCAATTCTGAAAGTTTATCACCAATTATTACCGGACTATTATTAGGGATGAGTTTCCCTCACAATATTCCCTTGTGGATTTCGGCCGTAGGCGGTTTCATGTCAATAATACTCATTAAAAAAACAATCGGTATTTTTACAGAGAATCCTGTGAACCCCGCCCTTGCGTCTTGGCTTTTGCTGTTTATTGTTTTCAATAAGCAAATGACCGCTTTTTTAGACCCTTTTACAGATGCAGTTACTACTGCAACACCTTTGGTTCAAGATGGTGCCGTTACATTTAAAAATATGTTTTTCGGTCAACACGCCGGTTGCATCGGTGAAACATCTGCGATACTACTTATGGTTGGCGGTTTATATCTTATTCTCCGTCGTGTTATCTCACCTATTATTCCTGTTTTTTATATTGGTACTGTATGCGCATTATCAGCAATAACAAAAGTTGATATATTAACTTATGCCTTTGGTGGTTCTATTCTCTTAGGCGCAATTTTTATGGCATCTGACCCAAAAACATCGCCACAAAAATTCTTTTATCAAATTCCCTATGCCATAGGTTGCGGAACACTAACCTTCTTAATACGAAAGTTCACACCTCTGCCCGAAGGTGTTGCTATTGCAATTCTCATCCTGAATCTTATAAACAGTTATATACATTTGATTCCCTTCGAAAAAATTATTAAATCTTTATTTAAAAAAAGTAAAGCGGATTGCTGATGCAATCCGCTTTTGATTTTAATCGTTAAGATAAATCGTACTGTGATTTCGGTGCATATACACGCTTAAAACCAAACCTACACCAAAATACAAACACAATAGTGAAGTTCCGCCTGCGCTGAAGAAAGGTAGTGTAACTCCAATTACAGGAAGTAATGCAACACACATACCGATATTTATTACCATCTGTGCAAAAATCATTGCGAAAAATCCTACACAAATATATTTACCTGTAGGTTTTTTACATATATAGGCAACCTTTAAACTTCTCATACAAATTGCGCCTATAAGAATAATAACGGCTAAACAACCTAAAAAGCCTAATTCTTCACCAATACTCACAAATATAAAGTCATTTTGTCCTTCGGGTACAAATCCGGATTGAGTTAGTTTACCTTTTAGTAATCCTTGTCCAAAAAATCCGCCGTTAGCAAGAGCCATTCTGCCATAATACTGCTGATATGTGGCACCAAGAATATCCGCCTCAATATCAAATAGATTAATAATTCTTGAGCGTTGGTCATCGTTCATTATAAAGAAGAAAATAATGGGTGAAGCAACAATAACCGTTCCAAATGCTGCAATAAAATATTTCCACGAAACACCCGCCGCCCACATCATGCAAAGCATCATAACAGCAAAAACCAACGCCGTACCGTCATCGCCCTGAAAATGTATCAAAATAACGGGAAATGCACCGTGTGCCAATAAGGGCAATAAAAACTTGGGTTTATTAATTTTATCCTTAACCTTATCAAGATGCATAGAAAACGTTATAAGGAAAGAAATTTTTAAAAGTTCGGATGGTTGGAATGTTGTAAAACCTAAATCCAACCACGCCTTATCATCTGTACCGTTAGGCGCATAACCTATAAAAAATGTTAAAATAACAGGAATAAGACCACCTATTCCAATCAGCAGCCACTTGTTTATAAAGGCTTGAAAATCAAATGCTGATATAATAACCGCACAACCAATACCCATAACCGTAGCAATAAAATGAATAAAAACCGGTCTGTTTGATTCAAGGTATCTTGTAGAAGTAAAAACGGCCAAACAACCGTAAAGGGATGAGAAGACACAAAGGAACAATAACAACTTATCGGTTTCACGAATAAAATCTGCTATTCTTGAAAATATTCTGTTCATATAATCATCTCCCTTCTAGAATACTATTATATTTAAATTTTATCAAATTTGCAATTATTAATTTTACCTTTTAAATATAAATAAATGATTTCCAATGAGCAAAAAGTGCCATTTTTGTTAAACACCACTATATTTTGTGGTTTATTTTTTAATAAAATAAAATATATTGTATATTTTTGCGTTTGCATATTGACAAAATTCGAGTTTTCATATATAATACACTCACGGCTTTACATGACTGACGGATTTGCGGATTACCGCAAGGGAGTGTAAAGCCATTTTTAGCCGACCGTCTGGGCAAATTAGTTCACGAAAGAGCTGATTTGTCCTTTTTTTGACAATATCGGCAGATTGGAGATGTTTAAATGACTCATAAGAATTGGACCGGTTTTAAAAATGGTGTATGGCAGGATGAAATCAATGTGCGCGATTTTATTCAGTGCAATTATAAGGAATATACAGGCGATAGCAGTTTCCTTGCCGGTGCAACACAGCGCACTGATGATTTAATGACTGAAGTACAAAAGCTATTTGTTTTAGAGCGTATGCACGGCGGAGTACTTGATATAGATACAAATACCGTTTCTTCCCTTACAAATTATGCCCCCGGTTATATTGATAAAGATAAAGAATTAATTGTCGGCCTTCAGACCGACAGCCCTTTAAAACGCGGCGTTAACCCCTTTGGCGGTATCCGAATGGCCCGTCAGGCATGCGAGGCTTACGGCTTTAAACTTGGCGATAATGTTGAAGATGAGTTCCGTTACCGCACCACCCATAATGACGGCGTTTTCAGAGTATATACCGAAGAAATGCGCAAAGCCCGTCATTGCCATGTTATTACAGGTCTTCCCGATGCGTACGGCAGAGGTCGTATAATCGGCGATTATCGTCGTGTTGCTCTTTATGGCATTGACCGACTTATTGAGGAAAAGCAAAAAGATAAGTCAGAGCTTGAAAAAAATGTTTTTGATGCTCAAAATATTCGACTCACAGAAGAAGTTTTCAAGCAGATTTCCTTCCTAAAAATGATGAAGGAAATGGCTGCTATGTATGGTTATGACATCAGCGGTCCCGCCGCCAATACCAAGGAAGCAATTCAGTGGACATACTTTGCATATCTTGCAGCAATTAAGGAACAAAACGGAGCCGCAATGTCCCTTGGCAGAGTTAGTACTTTCTTCGATATTTATATTGAAAGAGATATGGAAAACGGAACACTCACCGAAACCGATGCGCAAGAACTTATAGATGATTTTGTAATGAAATTGCGCCTTGCCCGTCACCTTCGCACTCCTGAATACAACGAACTTTTCGGTGGTGACCCCATGTGGATTACCGAAGCCGTTGGCGGTATGGGCAAAGATGGCAGAACTCTTGTAACAAAGAGCAGTTTCCGAATTCTTAATACTTTATATACCCTCGGACCTTCACCTGAGCCAAATCTTACTATTCTCTGGTCGCCCGACCTTCCCGAAAACTTTAAAAAATTCTGTGCTAAGGTTTCCGCAGATACTGATTCTATTCAATATGAAAATGATGATGTTATGCGTCCTCACCACGGAGATGACTATGCCATTGCTTGTTGTGTTTCCGCTATGGAAATTGGCAAACAGATGCAGTTTTTCGGTGCCCGTTGCAACTTGGCAAAACTTTTACTAATTGCTATTAACGGCGGTTACGATACCACCAGTGGTATAAATATTGGACCTTCTATGCCCGTAATGAATGTGAATACTCTTGATTTTAACGAGGTGATGGAGAGATATTCTATATATATTTCTTGGCTTAGCAACCTCTATGTTAATACCATGAATGTTATCCACTATATGCACGATAAGTATGCCTATGAGAAATCTCAGATGGCTCTACATGATACAAATGTAGAACGCCTTATGGCCTTCGGCATTGCAGGATTATCGGTTGTTGCCGATTCTTTAAGCGCAATTAAATATGCAAATGTTCATCCTATTACCGATGAAAACGGTTATATTGTAAACTTCGAAACCGAAGGCCAATTCCCCAAATTTGGTAACGATGATGACCGCGTTGATTTAATAGCAAAAGATATTACACATCAGGTTATAACCGAACTTCGTAAAACCCCAACATACAGAGATGCGGTTCACACTCTTTCCGTTCTCACAATAACTTCCAATGTTATGTACGGCAAGCATACGGGTGCTACCCCCGATGGACGAGAAGCATCCGCCCCATTCGCGCCTGGTGCTAATCCCATGCACAACCGCGAAGAGAATGGTGCACTCGCATCCCTTAACTCTGTAGCTAAAATCAGTTATGAGGATTGCCGCGACGGCATTTCGAACACCTTCTCAATAACCCCAGAAGCTCTCGGTAAAACTGATGAGGAGCGCATTGATAACCTTGTTGCTATTCTTGACGGTTATTTCAAGAAAAAGGCTCACCATATCAATGTTAATGTTCTTAATAGAGAAACACTGATAGATGCTTACGAAAATCCCGAAAACTATCCTAACTTGACTATTCGCGTTTCGGGTTATGCAGTTAACTTCAATAAACTCTCCCGTGAACAACAAAGAGAAGTTATAAGCCGTACCTTCCATGAATCAATATGATTAAAGGTAAAATTCATTCTATACAAACACTTGGTACTGTAGATGGCCCCGGTGTCAGATTTGTTGTGTTTATGCAAGGTTGCCCTTTAAGGTGCAAATGTTGTCACAACCCAGATACTTGGGTATTTGAAGGCGGAACTTTTTATACCCCTGAAGAAATCGTAGAAAAAGCCACACATTACCGAGAATATTTTGGCAGTACGGGTGGCATAACCGTTTCGGGCGGTGAGCCGCTTTGCCAAGCAGAATTTGTTACCGAAGTTTTTGAACTTTGCCATAAGGAAGGCATAAATACCTGCCTTGATACATCGGGTGTTATTCTCAATGAAAGCGTTAAGAATCTGCTTTCTAAAACCGATAGAGTTTTGCTTGATTATAAGTATACTACCAATGATTTATATAGGGAAAATGTTGGTTGTGAATTGTCCGTAATTTCTGATTTTTTAAAGTATCTTAATAAAATCAATATGCCAACTACTTTGCGGCAGGTAATTATACCTACTGTAAATGACAACGAAGAAAATATTCTCAAACTAAAATCTGTTGTTGACGCCCATAAAGTTATTGATAAGGTAGAACTTCTACCCTTCCGCAAAATCTGTCAAACAAAATATGAAAATATGAAACTTGAATTTCCCTTTGGTCATCTTCCCGAACCCTCAAAGGAAAAAATGAACAAGCTTAATTCAATTCTCAACAATAATAAACCGCTTTGATATTTTCAAGGCGGTTTTATTTCCTCCTAAAACATTTACTTTAACATATAAATATGATATAATTACCACACTACTTAGAAAGGGGGAACATTTTTTGAATTCTAAAAACTATTCGTTAATTGAAGGTTCTATTTGGAAAGGAATGTTGCTATTCGCAATGCCTTTGTTTCTCGGCAATGTGTTCCAGCAACTTTATAATGCCTTTGACGCTTGGTGCGTAGGCAATTATATAGGCGATGAGGCATTAGCCGCCGTAAGTTCCTCCGGTAGTTTAATTTTTATGATGGTAAGTTTCTTTAACGGCGTTGCTATGGGCGCGGGTGTAATTATTGCTAAATCCTTTGGTGCAAAACAGTATGACGCTATGAGCAAGGCAATACACACCGCCATCGCATTCGGTTTAGTTACCGGTATAATTTTAACTGTGGTCGGTGTTGCTATAACACCAACGATTCTGCAGTGGATGGGAACACCAAAAGAGGTGCTCCCAAAATCTATTGAATATTTTCGCTTCTATTTCTGCGGCGCCATATTTATCGTTATGTATAATATTTTTGTGGGTATTTTACATGCTGTCGGCGATAGCAGACATCCGCTTTATTACCTTATATTCTCCACATTCATCAATATCGTTTTAGATATGCTCTTTGTTGCCGTGCTTGGTTTTGGCGTTGGCTCTGCCGCCATTGCTACTACAATATCACAAGGTGTTAGCGCACTGCTTTGCTTTATACATATGTTAAGGATTAATTCTCCTTATAAAATCAGTATCCGTAAAATCAAATTCCACAAAAAAAGTCTTTTGGAAATTCTCCGTTACGGTATACCGTCAGGAGTTCAAAATAGCGTTATTGCCCTTGCCAATGTGTTCGTACAATCAAATATAAATAGTTTTGGTAAAGCAGCTATGGCAGGATGCGGCTCATATTCCAAATTAGAAGGTTTTGCATTCTTACCCGTTACTTGCTTTACCCAATCACTCTCCACCTTTGTAGGACAGAATTTGGGAGCAAAACAATATGCCCGTGTTAAGAAAGGTGTTGCCTTTGGTGTTGTTTGCAGTTGCACCTTAGCAGAAGTTGTAGGGCTGCTTTCCTATCTGTTTGCACCTCAGCTTATCGGATTTTTTAGCGACTCAGCAAAGTCCATCAACTTTGGAGTGCAACATATGCGCACCATTTGCTTGTTCTATTTCCTACTGGCTTTTTCCCATTGTATTGCCGGTGTTATGCGAGGTGCGGGAAAAGCAACGGTACCTATGTTTACAATGCTCGCTTGTTGGTGTGTCATTAGAGTATCCTATATAACCGTCGCAGTTAGATTCATAAATCAACTTACTACTGTTTCGTGGGCATATCCAATTACTTGGTCGCTTAGCAGTATTATCTTCCTAATCTATTTCTTAAAAGCGGATTGGATACATAATTTCGATAAAGATACGAAAAAAGCTTGACACAAAGTCAAGCTTTTTTAATTTTGCAAAAATTTATTTAGGAAATTTAGCGTTTTCTTTTTATCAGCCGACCAAGGAGGCGCTATTAAATCCTTCTTGGCACCGTCACCCGTTATTCTATGAACAACAATGCCGTTAGGCAATACTGAAATACAGCTTTTCAGAATTTCGGCATATTCTTCAAGAGTTAGCGCCTTTACTTTGCCGTTTTCATATTCGTCGGCAAGTTTTGTATTTTTTAGTATATGTAGCAGATGAAATTTAACACCATCGGTACCGCACTTTACTGCAAATTTTGTAGTTACAATCGGATTATCCAAAGGCAGACCGATTATAATATGCGTTATAACCTCAATTCCCGCATTTTTAAGTCGGGAAACCGCATTTTTATAAACATCACTATTATAACCACGATTTATATATTCTGCTACGCTATCATCCGCTGTTTGAAGTCCTAACTCCACAGTCACGGGCTTAATTTTATTTAATTCTTTCAAAAGCTCTATGGTGCTATCGGGAAGGCAGTCGGGCCGTGTGCCGATATTAAGCCCCACGATATAATCGGGGTTAATCGCCTCATAAAATAATAATCTTAATTTTTCATAGGGTGCATAAGTATTGGTGAATGACTGAAAATATGCAATATATTTCCCGCTTTTAATTTTGCGCTCTACCCTTCTCTTTGCCCTTTCAAGTTGCTCTAATATATTATTGCCTTTTTCGGCGAATTCACCGCCGCCAAATTGGGAACAAAATATACAACCGCCTGTAGAAACGCTGCCGTCACGGTTGGGGCAAGTAAAACCCCCGTCAAGAGAAAGCTTATATACCTTGCAACCGTATTTTTCTTTATAATAATCACTGGCTGACTTATACATTTTATCGCCCCTATTTGACAAAACAAATTTACCGCCTCTATTATATTACAGAAATATAAAAAAAGCAAATCTATAACACCTTAATAATCCAATAAATTAATCCATACACTACACTTGCAATAGTACCGTAAGCTATTACAGGCCCTGCTATTTTAAACATATTAGCGCTACTCCTAAAATCCAACCCTCGGCTGCTGTCAATATAGGACACAGTCATTTTGCAAAAATATTTACAATAAAACGTCGGTGTGGTATAATGAAATAAAGTGAGGTGCGGGAAATGAAAGGAAAAGCAATTTTATCTGCCATCACAGGCTTCTTCTTTGGATTAACAACTTATTTCGTATTACGATACATTGAAGAACCCGATGCTTTTTTATTTGCAGTTATTGGTGGTTTGTTTTTTTACCTTGTGCTGTTTGTGTTTCTTATAACTCACGAAAAGGTAATGAACAAGAAATATGCTGAATTTGAGAAGAAAATTCTTTCTCCCATTTTCCATAAAACTAATGGAAATTTTAAACTCCATAACGGTAAAATTAAAAATGCAAACATATATTTCTGTGAAGATGGTATAGCTTTAATTTCGTTAGACGAAAAGCCTTATATTATGGAAGAAATACAAAAAAGTAATATATATCGAATTCAATGCGATAATATACATTTCAACATAAACACCAGCGACGGAAAGTTTTATATAATAACAATGCCTGATGCAAAAAACGTATTCGAAAAACTGAAAGAAAAAGATTGGATTATTCAAATATGATGGGAGTAAACATATGAAAACATTGAAAGCTTTGAAAATCACATCTATTTTGAATAGTATCTTTTGCCTATGTTGTATAATATCTTTAACTTGTTTGGCAATTAACCGCTATTGTGCATTAGGTACGTTTGAAAATATAATTGCTATAATTGGAATAATTCCATTATTGTGTTGGATTATTAATCCAGTTGGAATTGTATCCTTTATTGTTTGCCTTGTTTTGTTTTTAATAGAAAGAAAAAATCAGGAAGCCAAACAAGCAATGGGCAAAAAATGGATTTGGATATTTGTTTGGCCTGTAATTACTACAGTTTTTTATTTTACTTCAATTTGCTTGCTGGTTGAGATTACTGGCGGCGTATGATAAAAAGGGTTGACCGAATCGGTCAAGTTTTTTTGTCAGAATAACGTCGTTATCCAATGAATAATTCCATAAATCACACTCGCCACAGTGCCGTAGGTGATAACAGGCCCTGCTATTTTAAACATATTAGCGCCAACGCCTAAAACAAAGCCTTCTGCTGCTGTCAATATAGGACACACCGATTTGCAAAAATATTTACATTAAAACGGCGGTATGGTATAATAAAATAAAGTGAGGTGTTATATGTGAAAAGAATATTTTGCATATTTTGTGTTATAACGATGCTTTTTTTGCTTTGCTCTTGCAAAGATGATAGTTCTCACAAAGCAAATGAATACGAAACCATGAAAACCTCTGCCACCAAGGATTCCGTCGAAGAGTTTGTGTCTTTGCTGAAGAACATTGAGCCGAGTGGTCTTATAAGCGGCTATAAATTCGACGAAGAAACTTGCTACAACGTTACGCCCCCCCAAGTTGCCGCAGAAACCAACATGAAAATTTTTAAATTTTCTGATTCTTGTGCATCATTCGTTATGATGGATAACGAAGTTTATCCTCTTTGTGAGTCTTTTGGCGGATATGGATTTGTTAATGCCATTCCTTGTGACTTTGACAATGACGGTAATAAAGATTTGTTTGTTGCATCTTCTTGGGGATCCGGTTTGCATCGTTCTGTAATCTCTGTGTTCAATTCTGTTTCCAAGGAATCCACTATCCTTTACGATACCTCAACCACAGATACACCGAGCACAGACTTGATCGTTGCACAGTCAACTGCCAATATTTTTACTGATGATCCCGATATTGACGAAAAACTATACTACTCTGTATTGTCTGTAAAAATCAATGTTGAAAATAATAATTTTGCAAACCTTGCTTATGTTGTTACCGGTGTTGAAGGACACATTGAGTGCGAAGATAATACACCCCAATTTATACCATACCAAAAATAGATTAAAAGGCTTGACCGAATCGGCCAAGCCTTTTGTATTAGAATAATGTGTTTATCCAATAAATAACCCCATACACCACACTTGCACTTACACCATATACAATCACAGGGCCGGCGATGGTGAACATCTTAGCACCAACACCTAATATAAAACCTTCGTTTTTGAATTCTATTGCAGGAGCGGTTACAGCATTTGAAAAACCAGTTATGGGAACGAGGGTACCTGCGCCTGCATGCTTTGCTATTTTATCAAAAATTCCTATACCCGTTAAGAACGAGGCAATAAAAATTAAGGTTGATGGCACTGCCATTTTGGTTACATCTTCCCCAGCACCTAAATATAGATAAACCTCCATTAAAATCTGACCGATTACGCAAATTAGTCCACCAACTACAAATGCCCATATAAAATCTTTGAGTATAGGCGACGGTGGTGAATTTCTCTTAACCATTTCTCCATACTTTTTCTTATCGGGTAACATAAAAAATCCTCCGCTTCGTGATATTTTTATTATCACAAAACGAAGGGTTTTTATTCATTTAATCTTCCAATTCTTTAAAAGCTCTGGGGTCATATTTCTCAACAAATTCCTCCCAGTCATCATGAGATAAATTATCAGGATTTTCGAGTTTAAAAATTTCATAGATATTTTTAAGGATTTGTTTATATCTTTTGTTTCGCTTAATATATGCTCTAAGGGCAATTATAAACATCCAAAGTGAAATAACGGTCAAAATTCCTAAAGGTGCCGCATGTCGCCAATAGAATGATGCTTTAAAAGGACCTATGCCGACTGTATCAATTAGTTCTTTGCCGAAAGTAAAGAGTAAAAACGGCGTAGAAATAAAGGAAACGGCAGTACCTAAAATATTAACATTGCACCAAACAAGAATTGCGCCAATAAGAGAAATCACTGCAGAAATTGATACCGCAATTAAAAAGTTTTGGGTAGCGGCAACATAATCGCCTTCTGAAATCAAGAGCGCAGTTCCTGCAATACTTATAACATTTATAGCCAACGAATAGATAAAAGCTAAAGAAAAAATAAACTTTAAGCTTTTATAAAGCAGTCCGTCGGTTTTAGCATAATAAATACCGAATTTATTCTCAATAAAATCGACTCTTTTAAGCACGCTTTCATATTTTTTCATAATGCAACCTCGTAATTGATTTGCACTAATTATACACCATACTTTAACGCTTGACAAGTATAAATAATTAACTATATAATATTCCTTGGTGATTTTATGTCTGTGATAAATATTGTTATGGTTGAGCCCGAAATTCCGCAAAATACGGGCAATGTTGCAAGAACTTGTGCCGCTACAGGTGCTCGTCTTCACCTTGTAGGCCCTATGGGCTTTAAAATTGATGATAAAAAGCTTAAAAGAGCAGGACTCGATTACTGGCATTTTCTTGACATTACATACTACAATAATTTAGAAGATTTTTTCAGTAAAAATCAGGGCGATTTCTTTTTCTTTACTACAAAAGGCAGAAAAGCACACTCGGATGTATCGTATCCCGATGGTTGCTATCTAATTTTCGGCAAGGAAACTAAGGGACTTCCCGAAGAACTTTTGCTAAAACACCCCGATAGTTGTGTGCGGATTCCTATGGCTAGTGAAATCCGCAGTTTGAACCTTTCAAACTCGGTTGCCATAGCCGTTTATGAAACCCTGAGACAGTGGGATTACCCCGCCCTTCAAAATTTCGGTCAATTGCACAATTATACCTGGGAAAATGACTGTTAATTTTTTCAAAAAATCTATTGAAATATTTTGTAAATGTGGTACAATAAGATTGTAAATTTTTTAACAAACCGAAAGGAAGTTGTAAAATGAATGCTCTTAACAAAAAGACCGTAGATGACATTAATGTTAAAGGCCAGAAAGTGCTTGTTCGTTGCGATTTCAATGTTCCGCTTAAAAATGGCGTAATCACAGATGAAAACCGCATCAACGCTGCCCTTCCTACCATTAAAAAGCTTATTGCTGACGGCGGCAAGGTTATCCTTTGCTCTCATCTTGGTAAACCCAAAGGTGAGCCCAAGCCCGAGCTTTCTCTCGCTCCCGTTGCAAAGCGTCTTTCTGAACTTTTAGGCAAAGATGTTGTTTTTGCTGCTGATGATAATGTTGTTGGCGAAAATGCAAAGGCCGCTGTTGCCGCTATGAACGATGGCGATGTTGTTCTCTTAGAGAACACCCGTTACCGCGTAGAAGAAACCAAGAACGGTGAAGCTTTCTCCGCTGAACTCGGCTCTCTTGCCGATGTTTTTGTAAACGATGCATTTGGTACTGCTCACAGAGCTCATTGCTCTACCGTTGGCGTTGTATCTTATGTTAAGGAAGCCGTTGCAGGTTACCTTATCGGTAAAGAACTTAAATATTTGGGTGAAGCTGTTGAAGTTCCTGAGCGTCCCTTCGTTTGCATTTTGGGCGGCGCTAAAGTTGATAGCAAACTCCCCGTTATTGAAAACCTTCTTGCTAAAGCTGATACTCTTATTATCGGCGGCGGTATGGCTTATACCTTCCTCGCTGCTAAAGGTTTCGGCGTTGGTAAGTCTCTTATTGATGAATCCAAAATTGACTACTGCCGTGAAATGATGGATAAGGCAGAGGCAAAGGGTGTTAAGCTCCTTCTCCCCATCGACTGCACTGTAGTTTCTAACTTCCCCGACCCCATCGATGCTCCTATCGATGTTGAGTATGTTGATGCAGATAAGATTCCTGCAGATAAAGAAAGCCTTGATATTGGACCTAAGACTGCAGAGCTTTATGCAAACGAAGTTAAGAATGCTAAAACCGTTGTTTGGAACGGACCTATGGGCGTATTTGAGAATCCCACTTTGGCAGCAGGTACTTTAGCAGTTGCTAAGAGTCTTGCAGAAACCGATGCAGTTACTGTTATCGGCGGTGGTGATTCCGCTGCTGCAGTTAACAACCTGGGCTTCGGCGATAAGATGACACATATTTCTACCGGCGGCGGCGCTTCTCTCGAATTCCTCGAGGGCAAGGAACTTCCCGGTATTGCTGCTCTTAACGATAAATAATAATCAGGTTTTTTGTAGGGGTCGATTTAGAATCAACCCCTACATTTATGTAATTAAAAGGAGAATTTAAAATGGATAAGACTAAAAGAAATGCAATTATCGCAGGTAACTGGAAAATGAATAAAACTCCCAGCGAAACAACCGCTTTAATTAACGAAATGAAGCCCCTCGTTGCTGGTGCTGACTGCAAGGTTGTTCTCTGCGTTCCCTTTATTGACATTGCTGCCGCAGTTGAGGCTGCTAAAGATTCTAACATTGAAATCGGCGCAGAAAATGTTCACTTCAAAGCTTCCGGCGCTTATACCGGTGAAATCTCTGCAGATATGCTTGTTGAAGCAGGTGTTAAGTTTGTAGTTATCGGTCACAGCGAAAGAAGACAGTATTTTGCAGAAACCGACCAGACCGTTAACCTTCGCACTCTTGCAGCTGTTAACGCAGGTCTTACCGCTATCGTTTGCGTTGGTGAAACCCTTGAGCAGAGAGAACTCGGCTACACCGAAACCCTCCTCAAGTTCCAAACCAAGATGGCTCTTACAAATGTTACTGCAGAGCAGCTTAAGAATATTGTAATTGCTTACGAACCCGTTTGGGCTATCGGTACAGGTGTTACTGCCACTGCAGAACAGGCAGATGAAGGCAACAGATACGTTCGCGAAGCTATTGCCGAAGTTTACGGCAAGGATGTTGCAGAAACCGTTACCATTCAGTACGGCGGTTCTATGAACGCTAAGAATGCTGATGAGCTTCTTGATAAGGTTAATGTTGATGGCGGTCTTATCGGCGGCGCTTCCCTTAAAGCTGAGGACTTCTCTATTATCGTTAAAGCCGCAAGCAAGTAATTAGGAGTTTACGTTTTATGAAAGAACCTGTAGTTTTATGTATTATGGACGGCTTCGGCTTTAATCCCGAAAAGAATGGTAATGCCATCGAAGCCGCTACCACTCCCCGTCTTGACCGCATTTTTAGAGAATGCCCCACCACCCAGATAGGCGCATCAGGTATGGACGTTGGTCTTCCCGACGGTCAGATGGGTAACAGTGAGGTTGGACACACCAATATCGGCGCGGGCAGAGTTGTATATCAGGAACTCACAAGAATAACCAAATCTATTGCTGATGGTGTTTTTTTCACTAACGAAGCATTTTTAAATGCCGTAAAAAATTGCAAAGAAAAAGAAAAAGATAGCGCCCTTCACCTTATGGGCCTTCTTTCCGATGGCGGTGTTCACTCACATATTGAGCACCTTTACGGTCTTGTTGAACTTGCAAAGAAAAACGGTCTTGATAGAGTTTATATCCACGCTCTGCTTGACGGACGCGATGTTCCCCCCGCAAGCGCTGCAGATTTCATCGACCAATTAAACGCTAAACTCGATAAAATTGGTTGCGGTAAACTTGCTACTGTTATGGGTAGATTTTACGGTATGGACCGCGATAACCGCTGGGAACGCGTAGGCAAAGCCTATGCCGCCCTTGTTTACGGTGAAGGCGTTAAAACCGATGACGCTGCAAGTGCTGTGCGTACTTCATATACTGTTAAGGACGAGGACGGTAAATTCATTACCGATGAATTCGTTCTTCCCACCGTTGTTGAAGGCACCGAAAGAATTAAATCCGACGATAGCGTAATCTTCTTCAACTTCCGCCCCGACAGAGCGCGTGAAATCACTAGAACATTTGTTGATGATGATTTTAACGGCTTTGAGAGAGTTGGAGGCAGACAGAAAGTTTACTATGTATGTATGACTCAATATGATGCTTCCATGCCTAATGTTGAGGTAGCATTTAAACCCGAAGGTCTAGAAAACACCCTTGGCGAATTCCTCGCTAAAAGTGGACTTACCCAGCTTCGTATAGCCGAAACTGAAAAATACGCTCATGTAACATTTTTCTTTAACGGCGGCCGCGAGGTTATGTTTGAGAACGAGGATAGAATCCTTGTAAATTCACCCAAGGTTGCAACCTATGACTTGCAGCCTGAAATGAGTGCCAATTTAGTTTGCGATAAGGTTTGTGAAGCCATAGAAACAGGTAAATATGATGTAGTTATCCTTAACTTTGCAAACTGCGATATGGTTGGCCATACGGGTTTCTTTGATGCCGCAGTAAAAGCCGTTGAAACCGTAGATACTTGTGTAGGTAGAGTTGAAGATTCCACCTCTAAAATGGGCGGCGTAATGCTTCTTACTGCCGACCACGGCAACGCCGACCGTATGCTTGATATCGATGGTTCACCCTTTACCGCACACACAACAAATCCCGTTCCCTTCGCCGTAATCGGCAAGAAGTGTGAACTCCGTGAAGGCGGTAAGCTTTGCGATATCTCCCCCACAATCATTAAACTTTTAGGTCTTACAAAACCGGAAGAAATGAGTGGAGAATCCATAATTAAATAATTATATAGAAACCCCTGGCCTTCAATTGCCAGGGGTTAATTTTATATATTATCTTTTCTGTACTTTGTTGGTGATACGCCACAAAATGATTTAAACTGTCTTATAAAATGAGTAGTATTATTATACCCTAAACTTTCGGCGATGGTATCAATATTTTTATCGCTTAAGACCAGTGATTCTTTGGCACTTTCCATTCTTGCTCGAATTAAATCATCAATAGGAGAATTACCAAAGGTCTGCTTATAAACGCTATAAAATCTTGATTTACTAATACCCACTTTTTTCGCCAAATCTTCTACAGTCCATCTCCTATCCACATTTGAAAACATTTCTAAACGAACTTTATCCAAACTTTTATAGAGATTTTTATGTAATTTTGAAAAATTCTCACCAGATATCACTCTATATAATTTTATAAATAATTCATCAAGTTTTGAACTGATTAACTCAACACTATATGACTTTGGAGACAAGAATTCGTTTTCAATAGTTCTTATGATTTTGGTTATAAAATCGCCGTCTTGTATTGAATATATTTTATCAAATTCTAAACCAAATCTTGTGATTTCATCTTCACAATCCACAGAAAAATGAAACCAATTATGCTTAAGTGGCTCCTTGCTTAAAAAACTATGGTGAGTTGATGGCTTAAAAATTACAACCGAATTGGGTTCAGTATTATAAGTATTGCCATTATAACAAATCTCGACGGAATTAAAGAAATGAATAAATATATAATCCTTGTTATTTCTGTTTCTGCTCAAGAAAAAACCTGCTTTTTCAGGCCAACTATGACGCACATTTATAATTCTCATATATCAATCACCAAAATAATTATATGTTTGATAGTAGTATATGTCAATAAATTTAATACAAAATGTTATTGATAATGAGTATATTTAAATTATAATTATTTAAAAGGAGGAGATTATATGATATATAGAAACGAATATCCCCGTCCGCAATTCGTAAGAAATGATTGGATAAATCTAAATGGCGAATGGGATTTCACTATTGATAATTCACTTTCAGGTACAGATAGGAAATTTAATAAAGCTACAAGCTTTGATATGAAAATTAATGTTCCCTTCTGTCCTGAATCTAAGCTTTCAGGCATCGAGAATAAAGATTTTATGAACGGTGTATGGTATACAAGAACTATTAATATTCCTGAAAATTGGCTAATAAATAATCGCAGAACTTTCCTTAATATTGGGGCTTGCGATTATATAACCAAGGTTTATATAAACGGTAAAGAAATTGGCACCCACAGAGGAGGATATGTTAGTTTTTCCTTTGAGATTACAAAAGAGATTATAGAAGGTGAAAACCGCATTACTATTTTTGCGTGCGATGACACCCGTGCATCTATTCCTTCAGGCAAACAAAGTGCGGCCTATAACTCATTTGGTTGTTTTTATAGCAGAACAACGGGAATATGGCAAACTGTGTGGCTTGAAAACACACCTTCCTCATATCTTAAAAAGGTAAAAATGACTCCAAATATATCAGATAAATCACTACATATAATTGCTAACACTGTTGGTGCCGAAAATATGACGCTTACCGCAACAGCGTATTTTGACGGCAATGAAATGGGTAGCAAAACTGTAAATATTCCTTGGGATAATGTCAATTTTACTCTCCACCTTAAAGAACTTTATCTTTGGGATATAGATAACCCTAATCTCTATGATATCACCTTTACTTTGGGTGAAGACACTGTAAAAAGCTATTTTGGAATGCGTGAAATTGCATTCAGAGATTATAAAACATACTTAAACGGCAAATCTATCTTCCAGCGTCTTATTCTTGACCAGGGATTTTATCCCGATGGAATTTATACTGCACCTAGCGAGGAAGAACTTATTAACGATATTAAACGCTCTATGGATATGGGTTACAATGGCGCTAGACTTCATGAAAAGATATTTGAGCCTTTATTCCTTTACCACTGTGACAGATTAGGTTATCTTGTTTGGGGTGAATATCCTAACTGGGGACTTGATACATCAAAGGAAAGCGCATATAAAAACTGTATAAACGAATGGCTTGAAGAATTAGAGAGAGATTATAACCATCCATCAATTATCGGATGGTGTCCATTCAATGAAACTGGTAAAAACACTGACCCTGAACTTTCTGTACTTCTTTACAATTTAACCAAAGCTTATGACCCCACACGATTATTTATAGATAACTCGGGTTGGTATCACATTAAAAATACATACGATATGTTTGATGTTCATGATTATGAGGGAAAACCGGATGTATTTAATGAAAAATATCTGCCCTTAGCAGAAGGTGAACCCGCCAAATATATGAGTGACAACGATGAAGGCTCCCGCATTATTAAAGAATCGGACGAAATATGTTTCGTAAGTGAATTTGGCGGCATTGGTTTAAAACTAGATAAAAGCGATAATTCCAGTTGGGGATACGGTGCTACCCCCGAAAATGAAGAAGCCTTTATAAAAAGATATAAGGGCTGTGTTGATGCACTCCTTGATAATCCCCGTATCTGTGCTTTTTGTTATACACAACTTACAGATGTTGAGCAAGAGCAAAACGGTCTTTATACCTATGATAGACATCCGAAAATCAATCCTGAAATCATCAAAGAAATAACCTCGCGCAAAGCGGCAGTTGAGAAGTAAAAAATTAACCCGACAGAATTCTGTCGGGTTTTTATTATATGTGAAAATGTATGGGGATTCCGTTTTTCATTCTTATTATCTGTTCGCCCTGGATAAGCGGTAAGAAATATTCTACAGCGCAATCAAGAACATTGTTTCCCTTTTCATTAATCCATTTTTTAGGGAAGAATCTTTCCTTATTTGCAATATCTGCGGAGTTAACCGTATCAATTATAACTGTATAGGGTGTATTTGAAAGGCGTTTAAAAATCATAACCTTGCCGCTTTCACCCTTAACCGCCACTTTAACAGCCTCAGTGCCTATTAGCTCAGCCTCATTAATATCAGTTTTTGAACTTATATGAGATGAACACCGTTGCATAACATTAAGTTCTATAGACCTAACTTTGCAACCAATTCTTTCCCTAACAATATTTTCTAAAACTTTGCCAATACCACTCAACGCTTCATGGCCGAAAGAATCAATTTCTCCGCTACCGTAATTGGCATCAGAATTTGCTCTCTCAAGTTTCACACCTTCAGATACAGCGATTATGACCGCCTTATGTACCTGTTTTGCCTCTTTAACATCGGCAATAAACTTTGCCTCTGTTAATGCATTTTCGGGAAGATAAATCAAATGAGGTGCAACCTCTCCGTTAGTTCGAAGCGTACAAGAAGATGCTGTTAGCCAACCTGCGTGTCTGCCCATAACTTCAACTATGGTTACAGAATCCACACTATAAACCGAAGAATCTCTAATGATTTCTTGCATTGTTGCCGCTACATATTTAGCCGCAGAGCCGAAACCAGGAGTGTGGTCTGTGTATTCAAGGTCATTATCAATGGTTTTAGGAATCCCAATAACTTTAATATCTATATTGTTAACCAAAAAATACTGTGATAGTTTAGCAACTGTATCCATTGAATCATTACCGCCTATATAGAAAAAAGCGCCGATTCCATGTTTTAAAAGACACTCAGTTATTTTTTTATAAACAGCATCATCAATGTTTGCATCGGGCAACTTATATCTACAAGAGCCAAGACAAGTAGATGGAGTTTGGCGAATCAATTCAATATCATCATCCGTCTTAATAGCGGTGTTTAAATTAATGAAATTATCATTAATTACACCTTCAATACCATTGATTGCGCCAAAAATATGGTCGATAGCTTGTTCTTTTAGTCCCTGACGAAACACTCCTAAAAGCGAGGCGTTAATGGCACAGGTTGGGCCACCTGACTGTGCAACAACTATATTCATTTATAAAACTCCTTCCAGATTAAACTTGGGTATATATTCGGTGGAAGAACTTGTCCTTTCCTGAATATAACAATTTTTAAATTTACTTTCTAATATCACCGAGAGAACTTTTTCATATTCTCTTTTTGTAATTTTTCGGTTGATTTCGGGAAAATTTTCGCAACTGGTCATAGGTGTATACTGACTCATAATACTAAAATAAGCATTAGGCGTATTATCTTTCACCCACCTAAAAACACTTATTGCATCATTTGTACCTTGCGGTAAAAGTAAATGTCTAATTATAATTCCCTTTTTCATAATATTATTATCAAAATGACATTTACCTATTTGTCTATATGCTTCTTTAATGGCATTCTTAGCAACTGTAGGATAATTTTCAGCGTAAGAATACTTTTGCGCCCTATTATCCGAAAAATACTTAAAATCCATTAGATATATATCTATATATCCTTCAAGGGATTTTATAGTTTCTACAGTATCATAACCACTTGAATTATAGATAACGGGTATTTGTGGTCTGTAAATATCAAGTGCTTTTTTTATAGCATAAACATAATGAGATGGTGTAACAAGATTTATATTATGAGCGCCCGAGGTTTCCAATTCTTTGAAAATTTCTGCAAGGCGTTCATAAGATACCGTTTTTCCTACCGAGTTTCTGCTCACATCGTAATTTTGACAGTAAACGCAATTAAGTGAACATCCGCTAAAGAAAACGGTACCAGAGCCATTTTGGCCGCTAATACACGGTTCTTCCCAAAAATGCAAACCTGCTCTTGCGAGTTTAGGAAGCAGCGGTGCTTTACATATACCACCTATATTATCGCTATTTATTCGAACAGCATTACATTTTCTCGGACACAGATTGCAGTTCATCTTTATTTTCACCGATTTTCTGTCTTTGCTTTATTTCGCAAATTTTCTTTTTTACGACAACGCTATCATAAAGTTTTTTAAAGGAAACTCGACCTGAAAACTTTCTATCGCAATGTTTACAGGCAAAATCTGCTGAAAACCAGTGGTTTCTGTACTGCCATTTTCCTATCCTTTTGGCCGCACAGCCGCAAACATCACATTTAAAACGTAGCTGCCGTCTGTTTATATCTCTACTTCTAATATTATTGATATATGTGGGTTTGAAAAGCAGTCTTTTATAGAATTCGGGATTCTCGGTATCCTTTATCAATTCCTCAAAACGCTTTTTATTATAGTGTTTTTTAATAAGCGCGGCACAAACCAAACTATCATCCTTAGCTGTATGCAAATCGTATTCGTCGATGGTGATTCCTAAAAGTTCTGCCGCTTTGCCGAGCGCAATTTGGGAATTGATTTCAAAACCTAGTGCTCTCATCTCATTTTGAATATAACTTTGAAGGTCTAGATACTTTTCAATATGAAATTTAACACCCTTCATCAAATTCTTTTCATTTTCCATAATAGAAAATAAATCCGAATTACTCCAGGTCATAGTAACCGTATCAGTACCCGCCCACTCATTATACATTGTAACAGCTTTTTCAAGTGGGATACCAGCTCTCATATCCTCAGTAGTAATACCCGTAAGAGCGGTAAATCTTCCTGAAACTTTTTTGGAGAATGAAGAACGAACGGTTTTTTCAAATGTATCTATAATTTCAAAATTCTCATTTAATTTAACTGCGCCTATCTGAATTATCTGATTAATAAATCGGGATATTTTAGGGCAATATGCCCCATCCCATTCCATATCAAGTATAATATATATCATCAGCGATTCCTTGCCTCGAACTTCATTCTTTGTTCTTTACCAAGAATTTTCTTTCTTAAACGGATGTTAAGTGGTGTAATTTCAACCAATTCGTCGTTTTTAATAAATTCTAAAGACTGCTCCAAACTTAAAACTGAATGAGGAACTAAACGAAGAGCGTCATCAGAACCCGATGCTCTGGTGTTGGTCATTTGCTTTTTCTTACAAACATTGCAAACAATATCCTCATTTTTGGGATTTTCGCCCACAATCATACCCTCATAAACCGGTGTTCCGGGGCCTATAAACAATCTGCCACGACTTTGTGTATTAAAAAGTCCGTAACCAGTGGCCTCACCTGCTTCATGGGCTATGATGGAGCCGGTGTTTCTTTGTTCAATATCGCCCTTATATTCTTCATATCCGTTAAAAATATGATTCATAATACCGTTTCCGTTAGTATCCGTAAGGAACTGTGAACGGTATCCGAGAAGTCCACGAGCGGGAATTAAAAACTCAAGATGAGTATTTCCTCCCTCTCTTGTTCCCATATTGCGAAGTTCTGCATGTCTTGTGCCAAGACGCTCCATAACAACACCAACATAGGATTCTGGAACTTCTATCATTAAAAGTTCGATAGGCTCTAGAAGTTTACCGTTTTCATCATGCTTATATATAACCGCAGGTGGTGAAACTTGGAATTCATAACCCTGACGGCGCATAGTTTCTATAAGTATAGAAAGATGCAATTCACCTCTGCCTGAAACCTTAAAGGTATCTGGGCTATCGGTTTCTTCAACCCTTAAGCTAACATTAGTCATAACCTCTTTGAAAAGGCGCTCACGAAGATTACGGGAGGTTACGAATTTACCGTCTTGTCCCGCAAATGGTGAATTATTAACCATAAAATTCATTGAAAGGGTTGGCTCATCAATTTTAACAAAGGGCAATGGCTCAATACAGCTCATATCACAGGCCGTCTCACCTATTTCAAGCTGACTGATTCCTGCTACCTGAATTATATCACCGATAGATGCAGATTCAACCTCTGTTCTTTTGAGGCCCTTGTGCATAAAGAGTTTTGCAATTTTAACATTCGAGGAAGTACCGTCCTTATGACAAAGTGCCACAGTTTGTCCCACCTTAACAGTACCTCTAACTACTCTGCCTACGCCTATTCTTCCAAGGTAATCATCATATTCGATGTTGCTGAAAAGAATTTGTAATGGCGCTTCTTTATCACCTTCAGGAGCATCAATTTCCTTTACAATCTCCTCAAAAAGAGGTTGCATATCTGTGCCTACTGTATCAGGTGAATAGGTAGCATATCCGTCTCTGCCAGAGGCGAATACAACGGGAAATTCTATTTGGTCATCGTCAGCGCCCAATTCTATAAATAAATCGAGAACTTCATCAACAACTTCGTGAGGTCTCGCCATTGGTCTATCAATCTTGTTAATAACTACAACGGCCTTTTTTCCAAGGGCTAATGCTTTTTTAAGTACAAAACGGGTTTGTGGCATACAACCTTCAAAGGCGTCCACAAGCAAAAGAACGCCATCAACCATCTGCAGAATTCTTTCTACCTCGCCACCAAAATCCGCGTGACCTGGAGTGTCAATAATATTGATTTTAATATCCTTATAAACAACACTTGTATTTTTAGAAAGTATGGTTATACCTCTTTCTCTTTCAAGGTCGTTCGAATCCATTACTCTTTCATCTACAGCCTCGTTATCCCTGAATGTACCGCTTTGCTTGAGCATCTGGTCAACAAGTGTTGTTTTACCATGGTCAACATGGGCAATAATGGCTATATTTCTTAAATTTTCTATTTTTTCTCGCATTATATATTCCTTTCGTAAGGGGGATATCTCACAGTTAATGCCGTTCAAAAGAACGGCATTAACAAAATTATTTATTATAATTGTATGTAGGAACAATATCGGCTACCAACTGTCTGATGTCCGCATTATCATCATACATTTCATTATGCATTTTTTGAAGAGTACTTTGAAGTTTTGATTCATCTAATTCAATAGGTTGTCCGATATAAATTAATCGGTTATCGGTCGTAGTAAGACCTTCCTCTGACATTAGCATTTCTTCATAAAGTTTTTCGCCTGGACGAAGACCGGTAAACTCAATTTTAATATCTTTATAAGGTACATATCCCGAAAGTTTAATTAGATTTTCAGCTAAATCAACTATCTTCATTGGTTTGCCCATATCAAGCACAAATATTTCTCCACCCTTGGCAGAAGCTCCTGCTTGAAGCACCAATGAAACAGCTTCAGGTATAGTCATAAAATATCTTATGATTTCAGGGTCAGTAACTGTAACGGGACCGCCGTTGGCGATTTGCTTTTTAAACAGCGGAATAACACTACCATTACTGCCTAGGACATTGCCAAATCTTACGGCGACAAATTCGGTATTGGAGTGATTATTAAATGACTGAACAATCATTTCGCAAATACGCTTACTTGCGCCCATAATATTAGTAGGATTAACAGCCTTATCAGTAGATATAAGAACGAATTTTTCAGCGCCGTACTTATCTGCATAAAATGCAGTATTAGCAGTACCAAAAACATTGTTCTTTATAGATTCATTCGGGTTAAATTCCATCAAAGGAACATGTTTATGAGCCGCTGCATGATAAACCAAATCGGGTCTATATTTTTTAAACACATTTTCAAGGCGTTCTTTATCTCTTACTGAGCCAATAAGAGTTACTAAATCCAATTTAGGATATCTATCTAAAAGTTCGTTTTGAATATCATAAGCATTATTTTCATAAATATCTAAAATTATTAATTTATTAGGGTTATGAGCCGCAATTTGACGGCAGAGTTCACTACCGATAGAACCGCCACCGCCGGTGATAAGAACAGTTTTACCCTCTACATAATCCATAACGGAAGATATATTGATATCAATTGTATCTCTGCCAAGAAGGTCCTCAATTTCAACCTTTCTTATAGATGAAATTCCAATATTCCTATCTGTGAGCAACTGATAAACAGAAGGAACTACACGGATTTCGCAAGAAGTTTTTTGACATATTTTCAAAATTTCTGCTTTACGGTCACTAGGACAGGCAGGTATCGAAAATACTATCATATCAATTTCATATTTTTTAGCGGATTCTATAATTTTTTCGCAACCGCCTACAATTTTAACACCGTCAATATACTTTTCCCACTTATAAGGGTTATCATCGATTACGCATTTTACGGTGCAATTAGTAAAATTTTTACTAGTATTAATATCATTAATAAGTTCGCTACCTGCAAAACCGGCACCGATAACCATAATGTTACCGGAAAGCAAGGAATTGTTGCTGCTCTTTTTTATTCTGCGAAGATACTTAATGTAAAGTCGACTGCAAGATATCAAAGCACTGGTAAAAACAGCTGTAACAAAAAAAGTAGATTTTGAGAAAGAATAACCTTCCCAAACTGAATGCTGGACAACAAAAATTATTAATACTGAAACAATTGCAGATACAAAAATTCTTATATAATCCTTAATACCTGAATAACGCCATAGAATATTATACACCTTAAAAATGTAGAGCAGCACAAACATTGTAATGGCAAAAATAATGGATGAATATATAATCTTATTCGGGTCCATAGAAGATAAATCATCCGAAAATATGATAGCGGCCGGAACGGAAAGGAAAGATGCAAATAAATCGAACAGTATATATATAGCCAATTTACCGTATCTACTTTTCAACCAGAATCACCCCAAAATAATAATAAAGTATATAGTTATATAATAATATATCTACAGACAAAAAGCAACAGGAATTATTTTTCAAATGTTGCTATGCAAAATATATATTTCGATTTTTCTAATATCTCAAACTTTATATTTGAAATATCAAGAGAATTGCACTCTGAAAGTTTATTTCCGCAAAGCTTTACGAGTGCTTCCTTCTTTGTAAAAATTTCGAAAAATCTTTTCTGTTGTAAATTAGGTATCTGATTTACAAAATCTGATTCTTCTTGCGAAAATATGGGATACAGTTCCCGAACAGGAATATCCTTGATTTTCTGAATATCAACGCCAACAGGCAAATCTGAAATCGCACAAACAACGGCGTTTTCACTATGGGAAATGCTAAAATAACAAAAACTTAGCAGTGGTTTTCCGTTTTCTGAAAAATAAATATGCTCAATTCCACGGTTAAAAAGTTTCTTGACACCATTCTTCAATAAATTATATCCAACTATGCTTTGTTTTTTTGAAATCAAGTGGGTTTTTGCATTGATTTTAGATTTAATTAATTGAGGAAATTCATCGAAAGCCAGATTTAATTCACCGTCATTAATATCTCTAATATCCGCATAAAAAATTTCTAACATATCAGTTATCTTTAAGTTCGCCGTTAGAAGCGGCTTTCAAATAAGCGTTTATAAATCCGTCCAAATCTCCGTCCATTACTGCATTAATATTACCGTACTCAAAATTAGTTCTGTGGTCTTTTGCTAAGGTATACGGCATAAATACATAGGACCTGATTTGTGAGCCCCAAGCGATTTCTTTCTGGACACCCTTAATATCCTCGATTTTTTCAAGATGTTCTCTTTCTTTAATTTCCAAAAGTTTTGATTTAAGCATTTTCATTGCTTGGTCTTTATTCTGGAACTGACTTCGTTCGTTCTGACAAGCAACGACTATGCCTGTAGGAATATGGGTTAAACGAACAGCAGATGAGGTTTTATTGATATGCTGACCGCCTGCACCGGATGCACGAAAAACATCCATTTTAACATCTTCTTCACGGATTTCAATATCAATATCATCTCCGATTTCTGGCATTACCTCTATTGATGCAAAAGAGGTGTGTCTTCTACCCGAAGCATCAAAGGGTGAAACACGAACAAGACGGTGAACACCCGATTCACTCTTCAAATATCCATAGGCATTTTCGCCTTCAATAAGCATTGTAGCATTTTTGAGACCCGCTTCATCACCGTCAAGAAAATCGAGAACTTTAACGGTAAAACCGTGACGCTCACTCCATCTTGTATACATACGGACAAGCATCTGCACCCAGTCCATTGCCTCTGTACCGCCAGCACCTGCATGGAATGTGAGAATAACATTATTAGCATCATATTCGCCTGTAAGCAATGTGCCAAGGGTTAGTGAAGCCAAATCTTTTTCAAGTTCATCAACCGATACGGTGATTTCCTCAACGAGCGAAAGGTCGCCTTCCTCATCACCCATCTCTATAAGCACAAGCAAATCCTCATAAGAAGATGAAAGTTTATCATAACTTTCGACTTTGTTCTTCAATTTACCCGTTTTCTGCAACACCGCCTGCGAACCCTCAGGGTCATCCCAAAATCCAGGGGCGGCAGATTTTAGTTCCAGTTCTTCTATCTCTCTTTTTAAGCGGTCATATCCTATAGCATCTCTGAGACTTTTAATATCATCTTGGTTAGCTGTAAGACGCAGTTTCAACTGTTCAAATTCAAGCATTAAGCTTCCTCCAAAATATTATTTAGTAAGTACATACGCGTGCCACTCTTCACGGGTATGATTTTCAACTATTTTAAATCCGTGCTCTATGGCAGAGCGCTCAACTTCTTCCGCCCTAATATCAATGATACCTGATATAATAAGCACACCGTCATCTTTCATAAAATTGCCAATGTTATCAAACAGTCTGATAATAACATCTGCAACTATGTTAGCGCATACAACATCATATTTACCACTGATTTTATCTGCCAGGTTGCCTACAATAAACTCTGTTCCCTGCTCCACATTATTGCGGCGGGCATTTTCATTGGCGGTCTCGACAGAAAGTGCATCAATATCAACGCCAATAGCCGATTTAGCGCCTAAAAGCATAGATGCGATTGCAAGTATTCCGCTTCCCGTACCCACATCCAGAACGCTATGTTCCTCGCATATTTTATTTTCGAGAATTTCAAGGCAAAGTGAGGTTGTAGCATGAGTGCCCGTACCGAAGGCAGCGCCTGGGTCTAAGCTAATAACTATTCTGTTATCCTTGTTATTATACTCTTCCCAACTGGGACAAACGGCCAATTTTTCACCGATTTCAAAGGCCTTGAAGTACTTTTTCCAGTTTTCATTCCAATCGTTATCATCAACGGTTTCACTGCCCAAATTAAAATCAATGCCACAAGCAGTCATTCGTTCCTTTAAAAATGATAATACTTCAACCGCATTATCACTATCGGCAATATAGAGATGAATGATTGATTTAGTTCTATCCTTATTTACAAGTTCTTCGTCGATAAGGTCAATATGAGCAATCTCTAAAGCATCTTGCTCAAGATTAGAATAATCCTCTATATAAATGCCGTAAGGCACAGTCATATTAGCAATAGCGGCGGCTTCATCAACCTGCTCGGTTGGTACTGTCGCTTTAATTTCTGTCCAATCCATAATTACTCCTAAAATTTAAAATATTTTTCTAAATCTTCCCTATTTGCAAAGACGGTACCTTGTACCATACCGTTTCTTCCTCCGCCGCGAATATTCAAATTCTGCTTTAAAATAGAAAAGAACTCATTAAGTTCATTTTCCTCACCACAGATAGCAAAATTATATCCATCTTGGGTTGCAGAAAAGGCACCGCAGGTCTTTTTATGGGTTTTATGTAAACCGTCCGCCAACATTTGCAATTCTTTTATCTCTAAATCATCAACAATAATAGCATTGTTTGTTGCATCAAATCCATCAATCAGAAATCCTATTAATTTCTTGTGCAGATTAGAAATTTTATATTTTTCTTCATTAAGTTTATTTTGAAGTTGCAATACCGCATCGGCAACATTTTCTTGTTTTGCGGCTAAAAGTGCGGAAATCTTTAAAGTGTTTTCATACTTTTTGCAGTAATCTGCAAGTGCAAATTCACCACATTTCATATAAATGCGAATTCCGCCGCGAAGTTTTTCAAAATCAAGTAGTTTAATAATACCGATTTCCCCCGCTTCAAAATAAGTTCAAATATTACATTTGGGGTACCTTTATGCACATCATCAAAGACTTCAAGCATAGTTACACAATGCACCCCAATTTTCTCCGAAAATATATATGCTAATAAAAAACAATCAATGTTCTTTTATGTAAAATTGCATTTCATTCTTTGAGTTAAAATCTGCATTTAGTTCCGTCAACTTATTCTTTGCCCATTCAGTATTCCTATCAAGCCACCATTTTGAATCAGGATAGCTTTCCCATATAGTTGCTACATAATAGTGGCAGTATTCGCCTAATTCCATAGTTTCTATATAGCTTTTCATCTTATCATAGTCGAGAGATATTTCATCTGCAGCAGTTCTATAATCGCCTTTAAATTTCAATTCAAAAACAGCAATATAATTTTCGACACAATCCCCCCAAAATCCAACCTTTGAATTAAAATCCATCTGAGCTAATATCAAATCTGCCCTATAACCTGTTTGACGGAATTTATCTGTATTAAATTCTGTAAAAATCATTATATTGTATTTTTCAA
>JAZRNX010000072.1:0-8861 GCA_045648365.1 Acutalibacteraceae bacterium | reverse complement strand
CAAGTCCGCTTGCACGAAGTGCAACACCTCACGCGTAGCGTGTATTTGCGACAAAGTCGCAACAACGTTTTTGCCGAAGGCAAAACATCGTTGATGCGAAGCATCACATCATTTATGGCTGTAGCCATAACCTCGTTTTGTGTCCGCAAGCGGAATGATGTTGACCTACGGTCAAATGATGTTTGCAACTGCGTTGCAAAACGATGTTGTGTCCTACGGACACAAACACAAAAAGAAAACACTTCCCAAAAGGAAGTGTTTCTTTTTGGAGCTGCTAACCGGATTTGAACCGGTGACCTCATCCTTACCAAGGATGCACTCTACCTACTGAGCTATAGCAGCATATTTGCGACTTGATTATTATATTATAAACCCCCGTAATTGTCAAGGTTTATTTTGTAATTTTAAGTCGCTTTTTTGAAAATTTTATAATTCAAGAGTTATATTCTTGCCTAATACCTTATACTCTCTATATTTTACCCCTGCGCTTTCAAACATTCTCTTAGAAGCTTTAACGCTATCGGTTTCGGCGTATTTATCGCACATATATACGACCTCAGCGACGCCTGACTGAATAATTGCCTTTGCGCACTCATTACAAGGGAAAAGAGTTGTATAAACTGTGCTTCCTTTTACGGTACCGCCATAGCAGTTAAGAATAGCGTTTAACTCGGCATGACAAACATATAGATATTTAGAATCAACGCCTTCGCCCTTATCCCAAGGATACTCGTCATCGTGACAGCAATGAGGCATACCGTTATATCCTACCGAAACTATTTTATTATCATTAACAATACAAGCACCAACCTGTGTTGAAGGGTCTTTACTACGCATAGCCGAAAGCATAGCGATGCTCATAAAATACTCGTCCCAACTTATGTAATCGTTTCTTTTCATAAAAGGCACATCCTTATCTTTTATGTATTCATTCTAATACATAATCCGCAATATTTCAATGTTTTTTATTTACCTATTATCTCTAATAATTCTTGAGGTTTTTCTATAACATATGTAGCGCCGTTTTCTACCAGTTCTTCCCTATCACGAAATCCCCAAAGAACACCTACGGATTTAATACCAGCATTGTTTGCCGTTTGCATATCAACGGCAGAATCACCAACAAATACACACTCATTTGTCGTTACAGATAACTTGTTTAAGGTATCCAATGTAGACTCCGCATTTGGTTTTGCGGGAAATTCATCACTTAAACCTACTACCATATCGAAAATATCGCCGTAAATCGTCTTTGCAACGCTTTTAGCCATATTATCCGCCTTGTTTGTTACCACGGCAAGTTTAAGCCCTCTATCCTTTAATTCGGTAACCATCTCTTTCATACCACTGTAAGCTACAGTTTTATCCGCAAAGTGAACGGAATAATATTTTAAGAATATATCTTTTACTTCACCGATAGTTTTAATATCCCGATTTTCGAATGGCAATGCTCTTTCAATAAGCTTAGGAATTCCGTTGCCGATAAAGTATTTATATTCCTCTACTGTATGGATAGGAAAACCTTTTTGGGATAGAGCATAATCACAAGCGGTGGCAAGATCGAATAAAGAATTTACCAATGTACCGTCCAAATCAAAAATAACTGCTTTAATCATCATATCACCATAAGTAAAACAAAGGGCCTTGGAAAAATCCAAGGCCTGAATGTTTGATTTCTTAGATTGCTCTGGTAACCTTACCTGAACGCAAGCAACGGGTGCAGGCATTAATACGACGAGGAGAACCGTCCACAATCGCCTTTACCTTCTTAACATTGGGCTTCCAAGTTCTGTTAGAACGTCTGTGTGAATGGGAAACCTTAATACCAAAAGCAATTTCTTTGTTGCAGATATCACATTTTGCCATGGTCTGCACCTCCTTCTTGATTAGCCAACACAAATTGGCCACATAACAAATGATATAATAACAGAAAATCACCAATAATGCAAGTGTTTTTTTCAAATTTAAGCAAATTTTACAGTATTTCTGCGTGTTTTGGTCTTGTCATTAGGTTATTAACCACATCACCAACGGGTTTGCCTTCATAAAGTATGCCATAGCACTCGTTAATTATAGGTAATTCAACACCTGTTTTAAGAGAAAGCTCGTAGGCCATCAGGGTGGCATAATAGCCTTCTACTGTGCCCACCTGCTCTAAGGCTTCATCGCAAGGTACACCCCTACCCACCATATTGCCGAAACGGTTATTACGGCTATGACGGGAGGTACAGGTAACCACCAAGTCACCGATACCTGCAAGACCTGAAAATGTACGCTCATCGGCACCCAACGCCACACCCAAGCGTTTCATTTCTGCAAGACCTCTTGTAACGAGGGCGGCTTTGGAATTATCGCCAAGGCCTAAACCATCGCAAATTCCTGCGCAGATAGCAATAACATTTTTAAGAGCGCCGCCAAGCTCAACGCCGATAATATCTGTTGAGGTATATAGGCGGAAATACTCGTTTGAAAGCATATCCTGAACCTTAGTATTTACTTCCTCATTTTCACTGGCGACTACCAAAGAAGTAGGTATCTTACGGGCAACCTCCTCGGCGTGAGAAGGACCTGAAAGGGCAACGACATTGGCGGAAGGGATTACCTCGTTGATAAGCTCAGAGAGGCGTTTTAAACTTCCTTTCTCAAGACCCTTTGAGGCATTAACAATAATACCAAAATCTTTACAAACTTTAAGGGTTTCGCATACCGATTTAATTGCAATAGATGGTGCAGCGATAATTGTTATATCTGAGCCCTCTATTTTCGAAATATCTCCCGTTATTTCAATTTCATCGGGAATAACTATACCGCTTAAAAGCTTTTCATTTGAACGGGTTTCAAGTAAATGCTCAACCTCATCCTTAAAGGCCGACCACAAAACAACATTATGACCACAACGGTAGGCATTGATAGCAAGGGCTATTCCCCATCCGCCAGGGCCTAAAACACTAACTTTAGCCATAACTTATCTCCTGATGGTAAGTTTCTTTTCTTCGCCTTTTATAAGGCGCTTAATATTATCTTTATGCTTTAATATTACCACAATACCCATCAGAATGCAAGGTATTGCCTGAGGTAAGAAAAGGGCATTATTATCATAGAAAATCAATGATAAGACCACTACAACTACGGTAGCGATAATAGAACTTAAAGAAACAATTTTTGAAATAAGAGTTGATATTGCAAATGCGGCAAGACCTAAAATAATTGCTATTGGACAGCAAACTGCAAAAATTCCAACGCTTGTTGCTACGCCCTTTCCGCCTTTAAACTGGAAGAATATGGGAAAAACATGTCCAAGCATACAAGCTAAACCGCAAATATATGCGCCGTAAATAGCGAGTGACCACTCTTGTGGGTTGGTTATATTTATATAATCAAATACAAGATAGCCGATTTCACAGGCAACGAAGCCCTTAAGAGTATCACACAGGAAGGTTAAAAATCCAGGCCAGAAACCGCCCACGCGCATAACATTAGTAGTTCCCGCGTTACCGCTTCCAAAATCTCTGATATCCCTTTTTATAAAAATTTTAGTGAAGATAACGGCAAAATTTATACTGCCGATAAGATATGCGGCTATAAAAGCAAGTATCGCATAAACAACCGAAAGATTAAGCATTTTTATCTCCTCTCTCGCGGATAACAAAGCGGACGGGCGTACCTTCAAGACCAAAGGTTGACCTGATTTGATTTTCAAGATAACGCTGATATGAAAAATGGAAAAGTTCTGCATTGTTGCAAAAGCAAACAAAGGTAGGCGGACAGGTGGATGCCTGAGTCATATAATAAATCTTAAGGCGCTTACCCTTATCTGACGGGGGTTGAACTCTTGCAGTAGCATCTGCGAGAATATCATTAAGCTTACCCGTAGAAATACGCATAGCATTTTGTTCATAAGTATACTTTATAAGGTCGAAAAGTCGGTCAATTCTCTGACCTGTTTTAGCCGAAATAAAGATAATGGGCGCAAAGGACATAAAGGAGAAATCCTGCATTAGAGATTTACGATAGGTATCCATAGTATATCCGTCTTTTTCCACAATATCCCATTTATTAACGGCTATTATACACGCCTTACCCTGTTCAAGAGCAAGACCTGCAACCTTTGAATCCTGCTCGGTAAAACCGTCAACACCGTCAAGCATTATAACGCACACATTAGCGCGTTCTATGGCCATTTTAGCGCGGAGAACACTATATTTTTCAATCTTATCTTCAACCTTACTACTTCTTCGTAGCCCTGCAGTATCGATAAAATTAAAACGGCCGAATTTATTTTCAACAAGTGTATCTATGGCATCACGGGTAGTCCCTGCGATATTGGAGACAATAGAACGCTCCTCCCCTGCAATACGGTTAACCAAAGAAGATTTACCTGCATTTGGTTTGCCAATGATGGCAACATTGATTATATCTTCGTCCTCGTCTTCAAACACGCTTTCGGGAAGATGCTCAAAAACCGCATCCAAAAGGTCGCCGGTTCCGTGACCGTGTACCGAAGAAACGGGTATGGGGTCACCCAGTCCTAAATTATAGAACTCATAGAACTCGGGTGGAACTTCGCCAATGGTATCACATTTATTAACACAAAGCACCAATGGTTTACCGCTTTTCTGAAGCATAGCGGCAACCTCCATATCGGCGGCGGTTACACCGCTTTTAAGGTCAGTAACAAAAATAATAACACTGGCAGTTTCAATGGCAAGTTTAGCCTGAGAGCGCATACTTGCAAGTATAATATCATCGGTTTTCGGCTCAATACCGCCTGTATCAACAAGCATTATTTTATTGCCTTTCCACTCTGCATCGCCATAGATACGGTCACGGGTAACACCTGGGGTATCATCAACGATAGAAATTCGTTTACCGATTAATTTATTAAACAGTGTGGATTTACCAACATTTGGTCTTCCAACTACCGCTACTATCGGTTTTGCCATAGTTTTCACCTCTTTCGCTAAAAAAACAGAGGGGGATACTTCTCCCCCTCTTTCAGTAGTAAATCTTACTCTTCAACCTTTACAACCTCACGGCCATTATACTTACCGCAAGCGGGGCAAAGTCTGTGAGGACGCTTATACTCGCCGCAGCTGGGGCATTTTACTAATGCCGGAGCAGTGAGCTTCCATAAATTATTTCTTCTCTTATCGCGTCTTGCTTTTGAAGTTTTTCTCTTTGGTACTGCCATTTTCAGCACCTCCTTAATAAGATTATATTATAAGTTTAATTATTAAGCAATTCTGCTAATTTTGCAAGTCTTGGGTCGATTTCCTTCTTTTCACAAGTACACTGCTCTACATTTAGGTTTTTACCGCACATAGAACATATACCTTTGCAATCCTCTTTGCAAAGATGCTTTGAAGGAACATCTAATATAACTTCGGAATAAACTAACTCGTCCACATCAAGTTTCATATCTGGGACAGTGATGATAGTATCACTATCCTCGCCTTCGATGGAAACTGCGAGCATTTTATCCAATTTGACTTTATGACCGCACTCTGCGAACTCACCACACCGGTCGCACGGAGCACTATATATATACTCGATATCCAGCACCAGAGATACAACACCGGCACTGTTTGAAACGCTACCCTTTACCGAAACGGGAGTTTTGAGCGGAAACACACCCGAAAATTCGATATCAGACATATCAAACTCGTAATCAATTTGCTTAGCCGTTCCCTCGGCAGCAAAGATACTTTTTAAATCAAGTATCATAAATGCACCTCACTGGCAGGTCCAAAATGTCACAAACTACATTATATATATTTATAACCGTTTTGTCAAGTTAAAATTTGTAAAAAACCATTTAAAATTGGCTTATTTAAACATTTTTGCGATAATTGGAACTATTTCTTTAATAACCGTATCCGTAGTGTTAATACAAAGGTCATAATTACGCTTATCGCCCCATTTATTATCGGTATAAAACTCATAATAACGGGCTCTGCGCCTATCAACCTCTTTAATATATTTTATTATCTGTTTTTCATTGACCTTATCATCGGGACCAAGTCTCTCAACACAGCGCTTTATTTTGCTATCTAAATCAGCATAAACAAAAATTTTATAAGGATTATAATCCTTGAGAATATAATCTGCGCAGCGGCCTACGATAACACAATTAGATTTATCAGCAAGTTCCTTGATAATTTCATCCTTAGCAGCATAAACCGTTTGAATTTGCTTAATAGAATAATCATCCGCATAGGTGAAACTTCGGCCTACAGTTATGGGGAAAAGCGCATGGGGAGCATTTTCAACAACATGTTTTACATATTCTTCGGACAAAGAGGTATGCTTTGATATTTCGGTAACAATTTCCTTATCGTAATATTCAAATCCAAGTTCCTCAGCAAGACGGCGGCCAAGTTCCCTGCCTCCGCTTCCAAACTCTCTGCCAACAGTTATAATCTTATTCATACCTTTCTCCCCTTTCGCTTATTTATTTTACCATAATTTTTTAGGGAAGTCAATAAACCCGATGGCATAAAACCATCGGGTTTATAAAGTATTTAACCTATTTTTAACTTTAAACGCAATTTATCACTAATCATAGCGATAAATTCACTATTAGTGGGTTTGCCTCTCTCATTTTGAACTGTGTAACCAAAGTAAGAATTAAGGACATCAATATCCCCTCTATCCCAAGCAACCTCAATGGCGTGGCGTATGGCTCTTTCAACTCTTGATGAGGTTGTATTATGTTTCTTTGCAACAGTTGGGTATAAAAGTTTGGTAACGGAATTAATTATATCATCATTTTTAACCGAAAGTTTAATTGCTTCTCTTAAATAATGATAACCTTTTATATGTGCGGGTACGCCTATCTGATGAATAATATCAGTAATCATAACCTCAAGTTCCGAATCGGTAACCACATTATCTTTAACTACAACGGGAGAAGCTTCATTTCTCCAACCTGAAAGTTTGATAATTCTCTCTGCCATAGTATTGACATCAAAAGGTTTAAGGAAATAATATGTCGCGCCTGACATTAGAGTTTCTCTTTCTAATTTTTGATTATCAAAACTTGAAATTGCCATCACAAGCGGTCTATCCTTTTCGTTCATCTTGCCGATAATCTCAAGTACACCCAATATATCGAGATTAGGCATAAACACATCTGCCAGCACCACATCAGGTTTATGAAAATTTATCTTCTCTACGAGAACATTTCCATCCTTCTCACAAAGGACAACATCCATACCGTAACCTCTTAGCGCTTTCGCACAACTTTGACCAAATTCTGCCGAATCATCGGCGATTATAATTTTTAACTTCTTTTCCATTACAAATTTCCTCCTGTTTTTTCTTAAAATTTATGACTTCCATATATTAACATACTTTCCAATAAAATGCAACTATTTTTGCTATCTTTTTTAGATTATTTTTCGACGATAATTTACTTTTTTTGCTTTTAACCGCTTATAATTTGTTGTTTTTGTCATTTTATGTCATTATTATACACAAATCGCGTTTTTTGTTATTTTGCAAATATTTACATTTATTGACACAATCTAAACTTCATACACAAAGTGAAATAAAAAAACATTTGAAAATTTGTAAAAGTATGGTACAATGAATAAAAAGAGGAGGTACATAAATGAAAAAGTTTTTTGAAGAATTCAAGGCATTCGCCCTTAAGGGTAATGTTATTGATTTGGCAGTCGGTGTTATTATCGGCGGCGCATTTCAAACTATAGTTAAATCCCTAATTGATGATTTGATTATGCCCTTTGTTGGTCTTGCAACGGGCGGAGTTAATTTTTCAGACCAGTTTGCAATTTTAAAGTTAGCTGAGGGTGTTGAAGCCGGTACTAAATACCCTTCCCTCGCAGCCGCTAAAGAAGCAGGCGCTACTGTTTTCGCATACGGCTCATTTGTAACCAATGTAATTAACTTTGTTATTATGGCCTTAATCATTTTCTTGCTCGTTAAGGGAATAAATACACTCCACGGCATTGGTAAGAAGAACGAAGCTCCCGCAGAAGAGGTTCCTACCGTTAAAACCTGTCCCTTCTGCAAGAGTGAAATTGCTATTAATGCAACTCGTTGCCCCCACTGTACATCCGAACTCAGCGAATAAATTAAAAGCCGTCTTACAATGTAAGGCGGCCATAATTATATATTATTATAGATACAAACAAAAATTCCGCTATGAAATCATAGCGGAATTTTTTAGTGTTAATTAGTTGATAGCAGTAACAACGCCTGAACCAACAGTACGGCCACCTTCACGGATAGCGAAACGGAGACCTTCTTCAATAGCGATAGGAGTGATGAGTTCAACATCCATCTCTACGTTATCGCCAGGCATACACATTTCAGTGCCTGCGGGAAGTGTGATAACACCGGTAACGTCAGTAGTTCTGAAATAGAACTGAGGACGATAGTTGTTCATGAAAGGAGTATGACGACCGCCTTCTTCCTTGGTCAATACATAAACCTGACCATGGAACTTGGTGTGGGGGTTGATAGAGCCGGGTTTGCAAAGAACCTGACCACGCTCAACTTCGTCACGGCCTACGCCACGGAGAAGAGCACCAACGTTATCGCCAGCCTCACAGTAATCAAGAGTCTTACGGAACATTTCCATAGAAGTAACTACAGTCTTAGCGCGTTCTTCGGTAAGACCGATGATTTCTACTTCATCACCAGCATTAAGCTGACCACGCTCAACACGTCCGGTAACAACGGTACCACGACCAGAAATGGTCATAACGTCCTCAACGGGCATAAGGAAGGGCATATCTGCCTTACGGTCAGGAGTGGGGATGTAGCTATCAACAGCATCCATAAGAGCTGCAATAGGAGCATAGATGGGGTCAGCAGGGTCAGTAGAAGCAGAATCG
>JAZRNX010000071.1:0-2262 GCA_045648365.1 Acutalibacteraceae bacterium | reverse complement strand
AAGGAAAAGAATTGTATAGAGACGTTACGAACTATAGAATTTTTGAAAATTAAAGCGTTATTCATTTTGTACAACATGTCAAAAAGCGTAGCATGAGAATATTCTCATTGCGGTGCAAAGATACAACCGCGCAAAGAGGCGATTCACCCTTTTGTCATTTTTGAGAAAAGCGATACCACAATATAGGTCAACCACTATATTATTGCTTAAATTTCACTGGACAGTTCCCATTGCCTAAGGCAAACAAAAAAGGGATATAACAGCAGGATGATGTTTTGTTATATAGAAAATAGTTTTATGTATCTCACGCAGACTCCGCAGACTTTCGCAGATCCTCGGTAAAGCATTATGTAAATAAGCGAGAAATACGCAGAGGCGCACGCTACGCTTGCGCTACCATCCAGATGGCAAGCACAAACAAAGTGTGTGCGCTTCTGTGAAAGTCTGCGCAGTCTGCGTGAGACAAATTATCAATCAATAGAGTTTTCTCTCCTGAAATAAGCATTTGTTATATAGAAGCAATATAAAACTTTATTAGAACATAAATAAAAACTCCGCTCTGCTGGTTATACACTTGCAGAGCGGAGTTTTGTTTTGTATTTTCTTAAGATTAAAGAATAAATCTAATTTATTGCTGTCCGGTAAACTTTGAAACGTCACACTTCATGTATCCACATCGCCGATAAAATGGTGATGTGGATATTATTTTTGAAACTATTGCTGTCTACCTGACAGCAATAGTTTGATTTATTTCAGGCACTACTTCTAATATTTTTGTTTTATAGAAAGGTGTCTGAAAAGCGCATTTTAATGTTTTAACATTACATTTACAAATACCAATCAGCTATAACAATAGTTTTCGAAGAACGTGTTTTGAAGATTTTGTTTAATTCTCTTAAATAGAGTCCATTCATTGTTATTGCTCCCATAACATCTTTCAGATATAAGCCAAAATGCAAATAATTTATTTTTGAAAAATCGGGTGTTGTTGAATAGGTTATCACATAATTCCATTTTTCAGGACTGCTTTCTTCGGTAAATTCACGAAATTCATTTCGTAATAAATCTCCGAAACTTAAGGAAAAATATTCACTAACTCCAGTGATAATATCCTTTCCTTTCCTATCTATATAATCATCTTTAGACAACAAAGCTTTCCCCTTGGGTGGTATTACAATAAAACGATCCATTTGATGCTCCACTATTGTAGAATTACCTTTATGGCCACCGACATTTACACCACTTGCCAAGGTACTTACAGCGCCACCAATCCCTAAAGCATCTGTTACAGCCCCCATGTTTAGCCCCATACTATTGCCGCCTCCTGAAACCGAAGAAATCTTAATATCCTTATAATAAGGTCGTATTTCGCCAAATGAAGAGGTTCTAAAACAAGAGCCTTTATCTATATAAATAACTTTTGAACTTTTGTTGGTAATTTCAATAACACTCTTAATAGGGGATGACCAAAATGCATTTAAAGCAGAAACCTCAAATTCTTCACCTATATCATGTTGCAGCGCAAAACAGTTATTACTTTCTAATTCTTGTGCCTGTCTTATACTAATTTCAATATCATCTGTAGATAAAATTGAGGAAGATAAAACTCCTAAAGTCCCAATTGCAGATCTAGCTTTTTTCTTTTTAGGTTTTTCAAAATATTTATCAGCATACTCATGTATTTCATTATTATATTCAGCTATCAACTCTGCATTATTAGGTGCAGCTGTAGCCAATATCGGTTCATTAGAGGTTGGTTCTTCCTGTGCTGATTGCTTTTCTACAGCAGTAGATGATGATTTAACAGGTTCATCTTTAAATACGTCCTTATCACCAGATTGGTATTTGATCATAAAAACTTCAGACTTATCGAGAGTGTACGAAGGTCCGTCTTGGTTCGTCCATTTCTTATATTCTATTTCAGATTTAGAAACCTTGAGAACCTTTGATAAAATTTCATCACCATTTTTACAGATTATAACATCTTGCGCATTTACAGTCAATGTAAAAATACATAGCAATAATAAAAAGAGCCTATTCATAAATGTATTTGTTACCTATAGACTCCCCAAATTCAGCGATTATTATAGATACAAAAAAGACGTGGGAATCTGTACTTACCGCTTATCCCACTGTCAGGCCTTCGCATTGCCTTTCCCAAGGATAAGCAACGCAGCCAGCCCACGCCATGATATATTATATACGCACTAATGCCGACACGATAAAATCATGTCAACAAAGGGATACAATACACCCAACGTG
>JAZRNX010000070.1:0-7878 GCA_045648365.1 Acutalibacteraceae bacterium | reverse complement strand
ATCGGTGCGGGTATCAATACAAGAGATTACGCTGAGCGTGTACCTGCGCTTATCAATGCAGGTGCAGATGTTCTTTGCATTGATTCTTCCGAAGGCTTTTCTGAGTGGCAGAAGATAACTATCAAGTGGATTCGTGACCATTACGGTGATAGCGTTAAGGTTGGTGCCGGTAATGTTGTTGATGCCGAAGGTTTTCGCTTCTTGGCTGATTGCGGAGCCGACTTTATTAAAGTGGGTATCGGCGGCGGATCTATCTGCATTACCCGTGAAACCAAAGGTATAGGCAGGGGACAGGCTACTGCCCTTATTGAGGTTTGTGAGGAAAGAGATAGATATTTTGAGGAAACCGGTATTTATATTCCCGTTGGTTCTGATGGTGGTATTGTTCACGACCATCATATTACTCTTGCTCTTGCTATGGGAGCAGATTTTATGATGCTTGGCAGATATTTTGCAAGATTTGATGAAAGCCCCACAAATAAGATAAATATTAACGGAAATTACTATAAAGAGTATTGGGGCGAGGGTTCTAACCGCGCTCGTAACTGGCAGCGTTATGACCTTGGCGGAGATAAGAAACTATCCTTTGAGGAAGGCGTAGATTCTTATGTTCCTTATGCAGGTGCGCTTAAGGATAATGTTGCGCTCACTTTAAGTAAGGTTAAATCTACAATGTGCAACTGCGGAGCTCTTAACATACCTGAATTCCGCGATAAAGCAAAACTTACTCTCGTTTCTGCAACCAGTATTGTAGAGGGTGGAGCACACGATGTCATTCAGAAGGAAACTTCTTTAGGAACTATAAAATAATTTTAAGAAAGGTCGGAGCGGATAGATTTATATTTTCCGTTCCGATTTATTATCTTAGAAAAGAGGAATATGAAATGAATCCCATTAACAGTTTAAGTGCCATCAAGAATAATATCAAAAAAGTGGTGGTAGGTAAGGACGATGTAATTGATAAAATGCTTATATCCCTTATCTGCTCTGGTCATATTCTTATGGAAGACCTACCAGGTCTTGGTAAAACCACCATTATTTCAGCACTGGCTGAGTCTCTCGGTTGTGCTTTTCAGCGCATACAGTTTACCCCTGATGTATTGCCTTCTGATATTACAGGCTTTAATATGTTTAAATTGCAGACCGGTGAACAGCAATTTATCCCCGGTAGTATACATAATCAGATAGTTATTGCCGATGAAATTAATAGAGCAAGTCCTAAAACACAATCGGCACTTCTTGAGGCCATGCAGGAAAGACAGGTTACCGTTGACGGTAAAACCTATCCGCTACCTCGTCCCTTTATGGTTATGGCAACCCAGAATCCTATCGATATGGCCGGTACATACCCGCTTCCCGAAGCACAGATGGACCGTTTTCTTATGCAGATAACAATGGGATATCCTACATTTGATGAGGAACTTGATATTGTTCGCACTCATAGGTCTGTTACCGAAATAGAGAAAATCACACCGGTAGCATCGCCTGAAGATATAATAGCTCTCCAGGAACTTCTGCCTAAAATCCATGTTGATGAAGAAATTGTTAAGTATATAGTTGAAATAGTCACCGCAACCAGAAATTATGAAGGCGTATTAACTGGCGTTAGCCCTCGTGGCTCAATTTTCTTAACTCAGGCAGCTTGTGGTATGGCAATACTGGAGGGAAGAAGTTATGTTATCCCTGACGATGTAAAACGCCTTGCTCCTTGTGTACTTGCTCATAGAATGATTATGAAGAACCGTTCTGGCGCTAAGGGTACAACTGCCCTTGATGCCGTTGAGGCAATTTTAAAAACCGTTAGGGTACCCAAAGTGAAAGGATAAAACTTAATGACCATAAGAGGAATAATCTGCATTCTGGTCGAGTTGTTGTTTTTGATAGTATCGCTTGGTACGGGCATTAGAGAACTTTTGGTAGTGGCAATTTGCCTTGGGGCCGTTATAGTATATTCCTTTATATCGGTTTTGCTATCGGTTTTAACTTTAACCGCCAGTACTAATATTGATAAAAAGGAACTTAATAGAAAAGAAACTGTGTGCCTTACACTTACCTTAAACGGTGTAGTTTTACTTCCTGTGACGTGCTTTGTAACCGTTTATCCACCTGGCGCAAAGTATTGGCAAAAGCATAAACGCCATCGCCATGCATTTTCTTTAACTCCTTCTTTAATACTTACCAGAGAATATGCTTTCAATTTAATATGTTCCCATAGGGGTTATTATACAGCAGGACTCAGAACGCTTCGTTTGCGTGATTTGTTCGGCTTGTTTTCCGTGCCTATAATCAGAAGCCGTAAGGAAGAGATGAAGAATCCTTTAACCGTTTTTCCAAGGGTATACAGACTGCAAAGTGAGGAAGAAAAGGTTGCTATTGCCGAGGGTAATGCCTCAACTCAAATTAAGAGCGCAAGTCAAGGCGAACTTTTGGGAGATTCAAGGCAGTATCAAAGCGGCGACCCATTAAACCGCATAAATTGGAAGCTTTCTGCACGAACAAGAGAATTATATACTCGCCAATTTGAAGTTCAGGAAAACCCGCAAGTTCTTATTATTCTCGATGCGGCTTGTAAGAGTGAAAATGTCAGTCGAATAGCAGATATTGCTTGTGAAACGGCAGCATCTCTTGCCAATCACTATGTTGATAGCAACCGCTCGGTGCGTTTTGTTACCGTTAGAAGTAAATCTTATGTTGAAAATGAGGATATGTGGGTGAAAAATGATAGGGATGTTTATGTTGTATTGCATCAGCTTATCGGTATGACCTTCTATAATGACCCGACACCTCTTGAACTCTGGCAACTTGAGGATATTGATTTTAGAAGCACAAGTACTGTAAGGGTAATTACTGATAATCCTTCACCCGAACTTCTGAATATTATGGGCGATATTATCAGCAGAGATGGTATGGCCGATTGTTTTATCCCTGTCGGAGATGAAACAATCGACGAGACAACCATACCATCTAATGATATAATTAGTCCTGTATTTATTTATAAACCCAGCCAGATTATAGAAAAGGTGGGTGATGTTTTATGATGACTTGTGAAAAGAAATTCACCGATAAAACCGCCCAAAATAAAGAATCAGTAGTTGAATTTATCTGGGAAATACTTTGTTGTCTGCTTATCAGTGTGGGAACAAGTTACCTTGTTGATGCTCAGTTCCCAATGCATTCAGAACTTCTGGAAATTGTTTGGCATACCGCCATAGCGCTAACGGTTATCTCCGTAATAACACGCCGTTGGTGGTTGCTCGTTGGCACTGTTGGATTATTCCTTTTGGGAGTGTTTGGATGGCTTACCCTTACGGGCGCCATTGGTATTGCGCTCCAAAATATAACGGGATTTTTCTCGTGGTGGTTTTCTAATCTACCGCAGAATTCAGTGTGGTTTACAGAGGAAAACATCGCTACAGTTCACCTTCTTTGTCATATAGGCATCAGTATTGGATTTTTTACACTTTTGCGAATTACCCGTCGTGCATGGCCCACTTTAATTGCTTGTATCGTAGTAATGGTTGTTGTTATGATATTCGGTCAGGCGGTTAATAACAGCGTTGCGGTTGCTTTTTATGCGGCTGGAATTTTCCCGCTTTTTGCTAAAGAGCATTTTAGTGGCAGAGTATTGTTTGTAAGGCGTAATAAACTTTCTATTCTTGGTAAAAGATGGGTGGTTGTAACCGTTTCGGGAGTACTATGTATTTTAGTCGCTCTTGGCGCGTTTTTCTTATTGCCCTATGATACAAAGGATGTAAGAACGAGATTTTGTTCCTATGTTACGGCTGATTTACAGACTGCTACGGAGTTTTATACCACCGAGCAGCGAGAGGCAATAAATATATCCCTTTACGATTTAGGTTTACAGTATAGACCGCAGTATATAGGCGGAAATCTAAAACCCATGGATTCATCAGTAATAGCTATTACGGATAGCACCGAGCCATTACTTCTTAAGGTAACATCTTATGATGTTTATGACGGCATAAGATGGAAAAACAGTTTTGCAAAAAACTATAGAATAAACGGAATTTGGCAGGAAGAGGAGATTAAATATCTCTCAGGACCCATAACCGAAGATGAGGCATGGATGGATAAAATCTTCAAATTTACCGAGCTTAAAGATGTTACTATAACTATGACCCATGCAGGTAATATTTTGGGAACGGTAGGGCAGACCATAGCAGTTACACAAAATACCAAGACTAAAAATCCAATACTTTTTAATGAAAAAGGTGAATTGTTTTCTTATTTCCAGTTGCCTAAGGGCTACAGTTACACGCTTTCTTATCTTTCTTATCCCACCAAAACCGATATCGGAGAGAAGAACAATATAACCATGCTTGGCGCTGCATCTACTGGCACAGACCCGCTGTACGATAATTCGGAATTTTATAATCACTATACTGCGCTTCCAAAAGAATATTCGAGGGTAGCAGAAGAACTTGTAGGCGAGCTTATTCCCGAAGGAATAGGTATATACGAAGCGGCATGGACAATCAGCGACCATTTTTCAAATCAAAACGGATACTACTACACGAATTTCCCAGGTTGGATAACCGCGGGTGAAAATGTAGTAGATAAATTACTTGAGGAGAAAAAGGGACACTGCGGTTACTATGCTACTACTATGATTACAATGGCACGTGCTATGGGTATACCGAGTCGTCTTGCCGCAGGATATAAAACCGTGGCTTCAAATGACGGAAAATATCAGGTAGTAGATGTGGCATCACCATACTGCTGGGTTGAATGTTATATCAAAAATATAGGTTGGGTATCTTTTGACCCCACACCTAAAAAGAGGTCATTAAAACCGACTAATAACAATATTACCGAGATTGTAGATTCAGAAATAATTGAGGAAGACCCCGATGATTTCGAGGATGATGACGATGAGGCGCCCGATGTAGTTGAGCCGGGAGAGCCCACATACAGTACCTATAAATTCCCAATAGTTAAATTTCTTATAATTCTTGGAATAAGTATTGCTGCAATACTGCTGCTTCGCAGTATTTTAGCGCCTTTAGTTTACAGTAAGAGTATAACTAAAATACTGTTTAGAAAGCAGAAAAAACGGATAATTTATTACTATAGAGATATACTGCGACAGCTCTCAATACTTGGATTTAAACTTAAAAAGGGAGAAACATTAAACGAGTTAATAGAGCGTTTGGATAATCCTATTGATGAAAAATTAAAATTAAGAATAGAAAAAGAACTAAATGTTATTGAGCGTATGCAGTATAACGAAGAAACACCTACTGATGAGGAAATTGATGCAATTATTACTCTTAGAAAAATGCTTAATAAAAAGATACTAAAGAGCAGAAAAATATTTGTTTTCATTCTTCGCAGAAAGATGTTTATTCCTATAATTAATTTGGTAATTTTCTAAAACAAAAAAGTCCGCCTATGGCGGATTTTTTTGTTGTTGACTGAAATGCTAAAAAAAGGTATAATCTATATAGATATATATAAATATAGAATTATATGGATGTGAGGTTACTATGGATATTAAAAAAATTCTTTCTTATGTAGACCATACTCTTTTAGCCCAGGGCGCAACCTGGAACGATATTAAGGGAATACTTGATGACGGTATCAAATATTCCTGCGCTTCCTGTTGCATTCCCGCTTCATTTGTTAAGGAAGCCAAGGAATATGTTGGCGAAAAGGTTGCAATTTGCACCGTTATAGGTTTCCCCAACGGTTATTCCACCACTGCCGTTAAATGCGCTGAAACAGAGGATGCGGTTAATAACGGAGCCGATGAAATTGATATGGTAATCAATATCGGTTGGCTTAAGGATAAAAAATACGATTTATTGCTCGAAGAAATTAAGGCAATAAAAGCCGCTTGTCACGGAAAAATATTAAAGGTAATTATTGAAACCTGCCTTCTCACAGATGAGGAAAAGATTAAAATGTGCGAAATAGTATCCAATTCGGGCGCAGATTTCATTAAAACTTCTACGGGATTTTCCACTGCGGGCGCAACCCCACACGATGTTCAGATTTTTGCAGATAATGTTGCGCCTCATTTGCAGATTAAAGCAGCAGGCGGAATTTCCTCTATTGAGGACGCTGAAAACTTTATAAACATCGGCGCAACCCGCCTAGGTACCAGCAGAATAGTAAAGATTGTAAAAGCAATGGAAGAAGGTAAAGAAAATGACAAACAAGACACCTCATATTGATTTAAAAGGCTCAGATGTTGGCTTCGGTAAAACCGTGCTTATGCCGGGTGACCCACTGAGAGCTAAATATATTGCAGATAATTTCCTCGAGGATGCAGTTTTGGTTAACGGCGTTCGCGGCGTTAACGGATATACAGGTTATTATAAGGGTGTAAAGGTATCGGTTATGGCAAGCGGAATGGGTATGCCATCCATTGGTATTTATTCTTATGAGCTTTATAAGTTCTTTGGTGTTCAGAATATCATTAGAGTGGGCTCTGCGGGCGCTATAAACGAAAAGGTGCAGGTGCGCGATATCGTTGTTGGTATGGGCGCTTGTACTAATTCCAATTTCCCCTCGCAGTATAATATGAACGGCACCATAGCCCCCATTTGCGATTATGATTTACTTTCCACCGCTAAAAATATTGCCGATAATAAGGGACTTAATATTCATATCGGCAACCTTTATTCTTCGGATACCTTCTACGATGATTCCTTCCCCTCATCAAATTGGGGTAAGGTGGGATGCCTTGCAGTTGAAATGGAAGCGGCCGCCCTTTATTGCACCGCTATGCGACTCGGTATGAGAGCCCTTGCTATTTGCACCATTTCAGATATACTTTTCCCGCCCTTTACCGCCCTTGATGCAGACAGTAGGGAAAAGACCTTTACAGCTATGATGGAGTTGGCTCTTGACTGCGCAGTAGAATATGAAAAACTGCCCCATTTAGAGCCCAAAGAATAATATGAAAAGAGTATTTTTAATCGTTCTCGATAGCTTTGGAATAGGCGCAATGCCAGATAGCGCAGATTATGGGGATATAGGTGTTAATACCTTGGCATCTATATCTAAATCTCCCAAATTCAAAGCAGATAATCTAAAAAAGTTAGGTTTATTTAATATTGACGGTGTAGAGTGCGGAGAAAAAGTTCCAAACACTGCTGCCGCAGTTTGCCGCCTGAAAGAACTGTCTAAAGGTAAAGATACCACTATAGGCCATTGGGAAATTGGGGGTATTGTTTCGGAAAAACCATTGCCAACATATCCAAATGGATTCCCTGAGGATTTACTAGAGGAATTTTCAAAGCGTGTGGGTAGGGGAGTTATCTGCAATAAAACCTATTCGGGAACAGAGGTTATTAAAGATTACGGTGACCAGCATATAAAATCGGGTAACCTTATCGTTTATACTTCTGCGGATAGCGTTTTCCAAATAGCCGCCCACGAGGATATTGTACCCTTAGAGGATTTATATAAGTATTGCAAAATTGCAAGAGAACTTCTTACGGGTGAACACGGCGTGGGCAGAGTTATCGCCCGACCCTTTAAAACAGTAAACGGGGTTTATACCCGTACCTCTAACCGCCACGATTATTCACTAGAGCCACCCAAAGATACAATGCTTGACTTTATTAAAAATAAAGGTCTGGATACTATCGCCGTTGGCAAAATATATGATATTTTTGCGGGTAAGGGCGTTAGTGAGCATATCTTTACCTCTGGTAATACCGACGGTATGGCTAAATCCCTTGAGTATGCCAAAAAGGATTTTAATGGCCTTTGCTTTATAAATCTTGTGGATTTTGATATGCTCTACGGCCACCGTAACGATGTGGACGGGTATGCCGCCGCCATAGCAGAATTTGATGGTTGGCTCCGTGAGTTTTTACCTCTTTTAAAAGAGGATGATATGCTTAT